>JAFNVD010000116.1 GCA_017383785.1 Peptococcaceae bacterium
CCGGGACACCATCCTCATTGGTTCCCATGAAAAGATTCACTTCATGCCACTCATCAAATTCACGCATTGGAACCCGACAGGAAACAGTGCCTATGTACCCTGTTTTATTCATTCTTTTCTGCAAAGCCTGAATTCCAACCAGATTTTCAATTTTCTCCTTATCTTCCGAAGCTATGCCCTGTAGAAGCTTTGCATGAATCAGCAACCATCAGCCCTACTGATACGAAAAACACTGCGCCGAATAAATCTTTACATGGTGTTACCAAATGCTCTACTCGTTCCCCATGTATGGTGCCGGCTAAGATAGAGCCTGCCAAAAATGCACCTAATGCTGTAGAAAACCCAATTGCATCTGCCAGCCACACCATAGCAAAGCAAATACCTAAAGAAGTAACCAACAGCGTTTCATCACTCATCAAATCTTGTGTTTTCTGCAAGAATGATGGAATCAGATAAATACCCAGCAGCAGCCACAAAACTAAATAAAACATCAACTTGCCAATGGTGAATACCAACTCGACACCGCTAACACCCTGACTGACAGAAATCGTAGACAATATTACCAAAAGGAAGATCGCAACGATATCTTCTATAACCAGTGTACCGATAGCAAGACCTGTAAAACGTTCTTCTTTAAGGCCTAAATCTTCGATTGCTTTAATCGTAATCATAGTGGAAGACATAGACAACATACCACCTAAAAAGATGCTGTCCATCGTGCTCCAGCCCAACGCAAGCCCCATTATAATACCAAGAATCAGCATGCCGATGATTTGCACTAAAGCAGAAATAATCCCGGTAGTGCCTACGGTCACCAGCTTGTGCAAACTAAATTCTAGACCTAGACTAAACATCAAGAAAATTACACCAATTTCCGCCCATAACGTAATATTTGCAGAGTCACCAATCGTAGGAATAAAACTAACTACAGGCCCAATCAGAAACCCTGCCAATATATAGCCAATAACGGTAGGCTGATTAATTTTTTTACAAAACAACGTGGTAATACCGGCTACTACTAATAATAGCGCCAAGTCTGAAATTAATGTTGCCAAATGTCCCATATGATTCTCCCACTTTCTTTTTATGTAATTTCTTTACCCATTTTTTATATGTATCATTTCATTGATTATTAAACCTACTGTTAAACAAAAATATTCCTTGTTGTTTAAGCAAATATCATACAATAAAAATATGGGCGGACATGATGTTCCGCCCCAAACAACTTATATACTAAATTTCATTTTCCGGCAGTTGCAATTCCTCTGTTTCCTCGTCCACCGGCTGCAGTTCTCCATACGGATCGGCCAATTTTTGATAAAACTTGTACAACTCGCCTAAGAAACATTTTTCTACGGTTGTAAATTTACGTTTTTTTGGTGTCATCAATACATGCATGGTATCCAAAGCTACATCAGTCAATTCTATACGACGAATCATACCGGTGGTAACATATGGGTCATTTTCGCCAATAAAAGAACTTGGCAATACTGCTACACCTAAGTTTACAGAAATAGCCTGTTTCACACTGTCTTTATCCTGAAACGCGATGATACTGTTCGGACACATTTCATCGTCACCCATGATAACACAATTTTCTTCGTAGCTGTTTTCTTGCAGAATAATCCATGGATATGCATAAGCCTCTTCCAATTTTACCGCTTCTTCACTACTTAACGGACAATCCTTACCTACATACAGTACAAATTTCTCTGTCAAAAGCTGCTCCGCCGAAAAATTGCGCGCACCTAAGTTGCGCTGTAAAGATTGCAGCTGGTCCATACCAACATAAGAAGTAATACTGATGGTAGAAAGCCCTGCCAGCAAATCTGTAATGCTTTTGTCGGTGAAAGTTTCTTTCACATATACATTAATGCCTGGATATGCTTGTTTACAAGCAATAATCACTTGCGGCATAATGGTGCTGCAAATAGTAGACGAAGCATCTACATATACCTCACCGGTAATATAATTGTTAGAGGAATTGAAGTTACGAATTGCTTCTACTTCGTTTAATATCATATCAATAGAAAACATGAGTTTTTCGCCTTCTTCGGTCAAAGCTACGCCTTGATTGGAACGCTGAAAAATTTTATATCCCACTTCTTCTTCAAAGTTATGAATGGCATTACTAATGGTCGGCTGTGTCAAAAACAATTGTTTTGCTGCTTTAGAAATAGAGTGGCAACTTGCTACTTCTTTGATATATCGAAACTGTTCTAAATTCATGGTGTCACCTCGTGGTCTATATTATATACAAATAAATAGAATACTGTTCGCAACTGCACACGGACTATGTTCTAAATATCACATATACTATAGTATAACACACATTATATTATTTTTCTAGATGTTTTCCGATGCGATTGTATAATAATACTGTCAAAATGCTGATTACTACCCCTTTCAGCAAATTGAACGGTGCTACTGCATATAGGATAAAAGTTTGTAAATCTACAATAGCCGGATTTAATGCATGACCCATAGCAATAAACGCTTCTAAC
>JAFNVD010000117.1 GCA_017383785.1 Peptococcaceae bacterium
GCACCATATTGCATGGTTTTAGGATTGACAAATGTTAGGGTGCCTACACCGCCGGCATTGTCACGGATGAACAGACCAATTCTGTAGGAATCGGTTTCATCGCAGTATACAGGTGTAATAGTCTTATGCAATGTGTGATTTCCTCGCCGAATTTCTAGTGAAATATCATCACCTTGTGCGCCTAGTTCGTTGATCAACATGGCCAATTCATCATCGTGTATGACTTGTGTATTGTTTACACTAAGGATGATATCACCTGCTTGAATCCCGGCAGATTGAGCAGGATGCAGTTCTTTTGTTTCGTTTTTCACCGGGGAATATCCTACGACTAGAATACCATCAGTACGCAAGAGAATCCCTACCGGCTGCCCGCCGGGATATAGCATAATCGGTTCTTTTTGCTCAGCAGTTGTTTTTTGTGCTGGGAACAATGTAAAAAAGCGCATACTAAGTGTAGTGTCTAGATCGGCCATCCATTGTGCTGATGACGAAAAGGACAATGCGGTAGTATAATCGTTATCTGGTTGGGAGATTGATTCAGCTGTAAATGACGTGCCGATGATGCACATTGATAAAAATAATACGCAGAGTAGGCAAATAAATGCCTTGTTTCGTCTTAGATTAGACGTAAAACGATGATTCACGAATTTCACCTCCTGCGATTACTATGTGCCGTGCGATGGTTTGAAAACCGTCAAAGATTTCACCAAAATGCACAAAAATTAACGATGGCAGATACTTTCGATTGTTCAAACTAGTCAAATTTTGCATTGAAAATAGAATCGTGTTATAATACATAACATGATATGTACAGAACGAAAGGTGGTCACACTTATGCAGATGGCATATGATCCGGATTTGATATTGACAGAGGAATATACAGAAGCGGAAGTACAGAATTATACCGGGAGTTTTTGCGGATTTGTATTGTTAAATGGCAGTTATGATTTGCATGCATTAGCGCAGAGATTACAACAGAATTACGGCATAGCAATACAGAGTAATCATGCTGAGGAGATGCTTGATGATCCAAATGGTATCGTACATGATTTGATGTTGAATGTGCCTGGCGCTATGATAACAATTAGTTTTTTGAACGAGCCGATTCCGGATGGCGAAGTAGAGTTCGCAGCAATGCATGCAGAATGGGAAGGGGCTAAATTAGCAGCGTCAAAGCATAGAGCCCATTTGATGATTGCAGTGTTGCCTGATACCATGCCGGCACATGAGGCAGGGTTATTGTATTGTCGCATTTTATCAGTAGCCTTAGAAGATGCGGCCGTATTGGCGGTATATACATCCGGAACGGTTTTAGAACCGATACAGTTTTGTTACAATACGGAAAAATCGGGTAATGTATTACCATTAAACAATCTGATTTTTGTTGGTACTTATGAGCGAGATGGTGGCATGTGTGGTTATACGATAGGTTTAGATGCTTTCGGTAAAGATGAACTGGAGATTTTAGATTGTAAAGAATCGCCTGAGCTGATTCACCGTGTCCTTTATATGTGTGCAGATAAAATGATACATGAAAATAAAAGCGCCGCATGGTATATTACTGTGGATGTGGATGGTACACAATGGGAAGGTCGTCGCAAAGATGGTGTCATGGTAGAAGGGCACAGTTTGCATTTGCAGCCAATTAAAACAAAATAGCAAACATAACAAAAGCAGCTCCTGTCAATGACAGGAGCTGTTGTGATTCGATATTATTCTTTTTTCAAATTTGGTACTACGATTTCTTCGGATTCTTCTTCAGGCATATAGTTTTTACCAATCGCAATGCAGATAATGGTTTTGTAGCCGGCTGCTTTTAAGATATCGTGACCAGCTTTCAGAGAAGCGCCGTTGGTAGTAACATCGTCAAACAGAATAGCGATGGATTCATCGGTGATTTCACAGCAACGAGATTTTTCGATAGATGCCATGTGGCCGGACAGCTTATCGTCTACAGCGCCTACAGTTTTGGTACGAACCAAACATTTTGCAGCGTCAAAGAAAGACTGGTTTGCACGGCACAAGTCTTCAACCAATGGATACAGACCGGAACGATAGTTATCGATGGTACAGGATGGGAATGCATACAGATGTACGTCCTCACCTTCCAGCTCTTTGGTCAGTTTTTCCCAGTATGGGTCGTTGTACAGATAACCACGCACATAGTCTAATGCGTCGTCTAAATTTTGTCTAAAGTCTAACAGACGATTGCAGTGATTGTTGTAAAATTCCTGTTTGTACATATCTACTGGATAGTAGTCACGCAGGTATAACAGTTCGAAGTTTCCGTCCGGATAATAGTAGCGATGCAGTTTCATAATAACGCCCTCCATATATAAGTGAATATTGTGAAGTATAAAAGCAGTTCTGATATAGGTAAAATAATTATATAAGAACTTTATTCTTACTTTGAATATATTATATAAGAAAAACTTTGAGATTTCAATAAGAAAATTCGAAATGTTGATGTATTTTTCGAAATTTTTTTAAAAAAATCATTTCCTTTCTGTATTTTTTTGCGGTTTCCTGTTATCATAGATAACAGAATAAATGGAAAATCTATTATGTAGGTGAGAGCAGAGATATGAATATCAATATCCCATGGCAATGCGAAAAAATATTGAAAAGATTTAATGAACATGATATAGAGGCCTATTTGGTAGGTGGCTGTGTACGTGACAGTCTGCTCGGTAAAGAACCAAAAGATTGGGATATCTGCACAGCAGCATTACCAGAACAAGTTATTACATTGTTTGAAGATGAAAAAGTAATTTTAACCGGTTTAAAACATGGTACAGTTACAGTACTCATTGGTGGGATGCCAATTGAAATTACTACCTATCGTATAGACGGTGAATACGAGGATAACCGTCGTCCAAAAGAAGTGTTTTTTACCGATAGTTTGCGTGAAGATTTGAGTCGTCGTGATTTTACCATCAATGCATTAGCCTATCATCCGGATAAAGGCGTGATTGATTATTTTGATGGTATTGGTGATTTAGAGCGTGGGTTGATTCGTTGTGTAGGCGATGCGGCCAGTCGGTATCAAGAGGATGGGCTGCGTATTATGCGTGCAGTACGTTTTGCATGTGTACTTAATTTTCAGTTTGAAGCAGAAACCGAGCAGGCCATAAAAGAATATAGTTTTCTTTTAGGCAATATTGCAAAAGAACGGATTCAGGTAGAGTTTGATAAAATTCTTACCAGCTCTTGGGCTGCCTATGGATTGGACACTTTGGCGCGGCTCAACTGTTTTCCATATTTCCTTCCGGAAATTTGTCATACTTGGCAGTTTAATCAGGAGGGCGGGCTGCATCAGTATGATGTATTTGGTCATACTTTGAAAATGGTAAGTCTAGTGCCGGCCGATGTAGTACTACGTTTGACTGCACTTTTGCATGACATCGGGAAACCGTATGTGTGGCAGAATATTGATGGTAAGGATGAGTTCCCGCAACATGAAGTTGTAAGTACTGAATTAGCAGAGCATATTTTGGAGCGTATGCGCTATGACAACAAAACCATTGCACAGGTAAAACGCTTGATTGCAGAGCATACCAGAGGGTTATTGCCAAAACCATATCTTATGCGTCGTGCAGTAGCGGATTTAGGTGTTGAAGGGGTAAAACAGCTGATTGCCATAAAACGAGCTGATATTCAAGCACATAATGAAATATTGGAAAAAGACCCGCTTACTATTTTTGATGATATGGAACGAGAATTGGATCGCATTTTAGCACAGAGAGAATGCTGTTCTTTAAAACAACTGGCTGTTACAGGAAAAGAAGTGATTGCTCTTGGTGCTAAGGGGCGCAGTGTAGGCGATATATTGGATGCTTTATTAGAACTTGTATTAAAATATCCGGAACAAAATGAGAAAACATATTTGCTAGCGCAAGCAGAAAAGATGGTGAACGAAGCATGAGTATAATGTATGAAACAATTCATTCTGATCAAAATCAGTGGTTGAAACGCTGCAAAGCATTACAACAAAAAAAATATCGGCAGCAGTATGGGCAGTTCGTGGCAGAGGGCTTACGGTTTGTGCAGGAAGCTATCGAGAACAATGCCTCTGAAGTAATCTTGATTGATGAGGCACATATGGCATTGGCGCAACAATTGCCGACTACAAATATTCCTATTTATATAGTGAAAGCGGGTCTGTTGGAAAAAGCATTAAATACTGTTAATCCGCAAGGGATTGCAGCTATTGCACGTCAATCTAAGTGGGACTGGCAGAGTGTATCGGATATGGACCAAATCGTAGTTATCGATGGCGTACAAGATCCGGGCAATCTGGGTACCATTATGCGCACAGCGTTGGCAAGCGGTACACAAGCTATGCTTTGTTTAAAAGGCACTGTAGATTTGTATAATGATAAAACATTGAGATCTACTATGGGGGCAGTATTTCGCCTTCCTGTATTTCACATAGATGATGTAGATGCTATGGTAGATGATTTGCATGGCTGGGGATTTGAAACTTTGGTAGCGGATATCCGTGCAGAACAGTATTATCATCAGATGGAGTTCCCGAAAAAAGCTGCATTGGTGGTAAGTAATGAGGCTAATGGTCCACAGCTTATCAAGCAAGGTGATAAAATGGTGAAAATTCCATTGTATCAAGAGGCGGAATCCTTAAATGTGGCTATCGCTGCCGGCATATTATTGTATGCTATTAAGACATCTAGGTGAGTATAGGGGGATATGTTTGCTATCTTGAAAATATAATGGCAGGTGAATCCTTATGACAGAATCGTTTCGTCCGAAATGGGAAGAATTATATTGGTATATTGGTCAAGACGATAATGACAAATGGACTTTTATGCAAAAATCCTGTGTCAATGATTGGATTGATAAATATCATATCAGCATGGGGAATTGTTATCCAAACAAAGAAGAGGCCGTATTTGATATGTATGATATGCTAGAGAAAATCACCGGTGAAGATGGTTATACAGTGTGGCTACGGGATGGGAAAATGTAACTAATTAACACAGCGTAAATATAGAAGCATAAAACAAAAGAACCTGATTTGTATCTTTACAAAATCAGGTTCTTTCTATTCTGTTGTAACTTGCATTTGGACAATATGCAATTGTAATAAATTCGAATATTTATACAGCTTTTGAGCAACTTTTACTCGATGCACATGTTGTTTACAAACATAGTGCTTACAGTAGTTTTGTGGTGTTGCAGTGTACTGATACGAGCTTCTAATGCATAGCCTTCGTCAGATGCTGCTTTGCGGTATTTTGCTTCTGCGATTTCAATTTCACGGTTCAGCGCTACAAGTTCCAGAATCAGCTGCTGTTTTGCTTCTTCTTCCGGCATTTCAGTACATTTTAACAGCTGTGCGGATTTAGTATCGCCTTTCAGTAATGCTTCTGCAATTTCAGCTTCGGATAATTCTACCGGTTGTGCTACTTTTGCAGATGGTGCCAGCAGCTCTTCTGTGGACGCTGCCAATGCTAATGCTTGAACATCTTGAAGATTCATACGAAAAACCCCTTATCATAATTTTTATTCGACTCATGTTAGAGATGAGTTCATTATAACACATTTATAATAAAAATACAGTGCTATTTTATAAAAAATATAAATTTTTTTTTGAATTTTATGATTGAATCAAATCGGAAAGTGGTTTGGAATAGTTTGGTTGATGGTATATTATGATTAAGAAAAGAAATTATACCGCAAGAAACTATCAATTCCCATAGCAATTTTGCTTGTATGTGCAGGGGATTGCTGATACAATACAGTAGAAAGATAACTTGCAGAAAGGGGTAACAAAAATGAAAAAAAGAGAATTAGAATATGAGTTGATGAAAGAAATCGAAGAACGTTATTCTACGATGCACTTTGGTGAAGGAGACGTAGCGGAAGAAGATTTGCGTGCTATGTTACTGGCAGCAACACAGGCTCCATCGGCCTATAATGAACAGCCTTGGCGCTTTTATGTAGCAAAAACACAGCAGGATAAAGAGATGTTGATGGAATATATGTTGCCGGGGGAAAAAGAATGGATGATGCAGGCGCCGGTTTGGATTTTGTTGGCCGGTGATGTAGGTGATACCCACAATGGTTTATTTAATTACTGGGCATCTTTTGATGCAGGATGTGCATGGGGATTCTTAGCATTGGAAGCACAGCGTCGCGGCTATGTGACACATTGCATTGGTTCTTTAGACCGTGTGGATTTACGTAATGAGTTTCAAAAAAATGAAAATATCGAGATTTATGGTCTTGTCGCTGTTGGTCGTCCGGCCGCACCGGAAGTGACTACAAAAGAAAAAGTACCGTCAAGAAAATCTGTGAATGCTGTACAGTTGCGTCGAAAATAATAAGTATTTCTTATTGAACGGATTTTTGCAAGGATAGTTAACTATGTTTGCATTTTTGTTCACAAATAGTACAATGAGCTGTTCAGTAGCAAATGGAGGGAATTGCCATGGAGGAACAGTGGCAGTGCGAAGAATTTTGTGTGCATGATAAAGTCTTAGCTGAAATTGAACCAAAACGTATTTCAGAGGCACAAAGCCAGCAGACAGCAGAATTATTTAAGGCTTTGGGCGATGCAACAAGAATGAAAATTTTGTATTATCTCTTGCAGAAAGAGCTTTGTGTATGTGATTTAACTGTGCTGGTAGGCGCCAGCCAATCAGCGGTTTCGCATCAGCTTCGTATTTTGCGTAATTTACACATCGTGTATGGAAAAAAAGAGGGTAAGCAAGTCATTTATAGCATTTGCAACGATCATGTGCGTCGTCTTTTAGAAGAAGCATTGGCATTTTCGTAATCTTCCTGCAATAAAATTCCTGTAAAAAATCGAAAGAAAAATATAAAAAGTTCGAATTTTCACATAGAAAAAGGATTGCGGAAACCATAGGAAATAGTATAAAATGATACTAGGCAGAATACTGCCTAAGTTATCCATAAATTATGAGGGCATCTGTTTTAACAGTACAGATACAGTATTCTGGGAACTGCGGATGTATTGAAAAAACAGCTGACTCATTCAATTTTTAGTAACACTTTTTCATTACTTTTATTTTTGAGGTGAATAAAATGGAAAAACACAAAGAACAAGAAAACAAAGGCATGAGCAGACGCCGTTTTCTGAGTGTTATGGCAGGTGCTGGTGTTGTTGGTGCTGCAACAACTATGACCGGTTGCAGACCTGTCAGTGATCCAAGCGGTACTGGCTGGCTGCCAAATCAGTATCGTAACGCAAGTGCGCAGCCTGTACAGGTAAAAGGTCGTGTGCCACTGGATCCAGCAAACGTATCCTTAGTACGTAACGACGAAAAATGTATCCTGTGCGGTCAGTGCTTAGAAGCTTGCGAAAAAGTACAGAGCGTATTTGGTTACTATGAACTGCCTGTAATTGACGAATTTATCTGCGTACATTGCGGTCAGTGTTCTCTGTGGTGCCCAACAGGCGCTATTGCAGAACGTAGCGATGTAGAAAACGTATGGAGAGCAATTCAGGACCCAGAAACTGTAGTTGTTGTACAGACTGCTCCTGCTACACGCGTTGGTATCGGTGAAGAGTTCGGTATGGGCGCTGGTGCTTGGGCTGAAGGTCAGATGGTAACTGCTCTGCGTATGTTAGGCTTTGACGTAGTAGTTGACACCAACTTCAGTGCTGACTTAACTATTATGGAAGAAGGCTCCGAATTAGTAGAACGTGTAACTCATGGTGGTGTACTGCCACAGATGACATCCTGCTGCCCTGGTTGGGTTAAATTCGTAGAATACTATTATCCAGAATTGATTCCAAACCTGTCTTCCGCTCGCTCCCCAATGATGATGCATGGTTCTACTCTGAAAACCTACAATGCACAGCAGCTGGGTGTAAGCTATGACAAAATTGTGAACGTTGCTATCATGCCTTGCGTAGCGAAAAAATTCGAAGCTAGCAGAGAACAGTTTGCTGGTTTAGAAGGCGGCGCTGGTAAATACTACAACGACGACACTGTAAAAGATATGGACTATGTACTGAGCGTACGTGAACTGGCTGACATGATTCGTGAAAAACTGGATGTTGATTTCGCTAATCTGCCAGAAGGTCAGTACGACCAGATTGGTTCTACTGCTGGTTTAATCTTCGGTAACTCCGGTGGTGTTATGGAAGCGGCTGTACGTTCCGCATACACATTAATCACAGGTAATGAGCCGCCTGCAATGCTGTATGACTTACAGCCTGTACGTGGTCTGGAAGGCATCAAATATGCATCTGTTCCTGTTCCAGGTGTAGGCGAAGTAAAAGTTGCAGTTGTATCCGGTTTGGCAAATGCACGTAAAGTATGTGAAGATATCAAAGCGGGTAAAGCGGACTTCCACTTCTTAGAAGTGATGGCTTGCCCAGGCGGATGTATTTCCGGCGGCGGTCAGCCAAAAACTGCAGTACCTCCACAAGATTGGGTACGTGAAGCACGTACAGCTACCATGTATAATCATGATAAAGCTGGTGTAATCAATGGTTCTGCTGCTGGTGCAGGTCAGATGACTACCGAAAAAGGTGTACTGAACCTGAGCCACAAAAACCCACAGATTGATGAAATCTACAAAGAATTCTTACATGAACCATTAAGCCATCTGGCACATGACCTGTGTCATACCCATTATGTAGACAGATCTGATTCTTTAATCAGAAAATAAAAAGGGAGGTATGAATAATGTCTAGTAAAGTTACAGATCAGAAAAGCGTTCTGGTTGACTTAACAAAATGCGTTGGTTGCGGTAGCTGTACAGTTGCCTGCAAATTGTGGAACGCACAGAGTTTCCAGAATCCTCAGACAAATGAATATGAAAATGCTCACGGTGTAGATGTACAGCTGGATAGCAATACATGGACCACTGTAGAACATAAAAAAGTAAACAAAGATGGTCAGGAAGTATGGCGTTTTGTAAAACGTCAGTGCATGCACTGCCTGGAACCAGCATGTTCCTCCGTATGCTTTGCACACGCATTCCACCAGACAGAACAGGGTGCTGTACAGTACGACCCATCTGTATGCGTAGGTTGCCGTTACTGCATGATCGCATGTCCATTCGACATTCCTAAATATGAATGGGAAAAAGTACTGCCATCCGTAATGAAATGTCAGTTCTGCTCTTCCAAACTGGAAGATGGCGAAGCTCCTGCATGTGCAAGCGTATGCCCAACAGATGCTCTGATGTTCGGCAACAGAGATGAACTGCTGGCAAAAGCACATGAAATCATTAACAACGATAGCAGATATCTGAACCATGTATATGGTGAAAAAGAAGTTGGCGGTACCAGCTGGCTGTATATCTCCGACGTAGACTTTGGCGAACTGGGCTTCCCAACCAACCTGCCGGAAAAATCTATTCCGGAAAATGTACACGGTTTCACTCGCTTCACAATTCCAATTTTCGCAGTAGGTGCTGCAGCATGGACAGGTGTAAGCCTGTATGCAAAACGTCGTCATGCAGTTGCGCATGAAGGCCACCATGCTGAAGAACACCACGAAGAAGCGTAAGAAAGGGAGGTCATCATAATATGGAATGGATTTTCAAAAGCAAAACAGGTAGATGGAACCTGAGATTGACCCCAATCAGACTGGGCATGCTGGCATTCGTAGCATTCTCCCTGGTTATGATTTTAGCAAGATACTATGCAGGTCTGGGTTACTGGACCAACTTGAGCGACTTAATGCCATGGGGTGCATGGATTGGCGCTGACATGAACGTAATCGCACTGGCTGGTGCTGGTTTCAGTACCGCTATTATTACCCACATTTTCCATGCGGAAAAATACAATCCAGTATCCAGAAGATGCTTACTGCTGAGCTTTATCGGTTACATCCTGGTACTGTTAATCCTGATCGTTGAAATCGGTCGTTGGGATAATTTCTGGACACCATTCGTTTCTCCTGGTATCCACTCTCCAATGTTTGAAGTTTACATGTGTATCGTAGCTTACCTGGTTCTGCAGGTAATCGAACTGGTTGAAGTTGGTACTGAAAAAGTGGCTCCAAAATTCCACAAAAAAATGCAGCCTTTCATGCAGATTGTATTCATCGCTGCATGTACCGTTCCTCTGGGTCATCAGGCTTCCCTGGGTTCTTTGTACTTAGCAATGCCTGCTAAACTGGATCCAATTTGGGCTACACAGATGATGCCTTGGTTATTCGTACTGTCTGCATTCTTCGTAGGTCCTTGCGTAGCAACTGTAGAATACATTTGGACCAACAGCCGTTACAAAATGAAAGTTGATACCGGTATGCTGTATGGTCTGTGCCGTATCTCTGCAGTACTGATGGCTGTATACTTTGTACTGAAATGTGCTGACCTGGTAATGCGTGGTCAGGTAGGTAACGTATTTGCTTTCAACTTCGTAAGCAACATGTTCCTGTTAGAAATGCTGTGCCTGTGCATTATCCCAATCGTAATCCACCTGATTCCATTTGGTAGAACACAGGGTGGTCTGCTGACATTTGGTATCGTAGGTATGATTGGTTTGGTACTGACCCGTCTGAACGTAGTGTTCACAGGTATGAGTGCACACATCGGTGCTTTGGGCGGCAGCTACATTCCATCCTTCATGGAAATCGTATCTACCATCGGTCTGTTCTTCTTAGCATTCTTAGCTTACATGTGGGTAACTGAAAACTTCCCATTCTTCTTTGGTGTAGCTGGCGATGCAGAAGAAGATAAAGAAAACCCATCTGCTAGCGGTTACAACCAGGCTGTTCTGTAAGAACTGCTTTGTAAAAATACATCATAGCAATATGATAAGCAAAGAGCGTTTCTCGTTTGAGAAACGCTCTTTTTGTTGTGGTTATACATATTTACGCATACTTTGCAATGCACCTTTTTCTAATCGGCTAACCTGTGCTTGTGAGATTGCGATTTCATCAGCTACTTCCATCTGTGTTTTGCCTTGAAAAAAGCGCATATCAATAATGCATTGTTCTCTGGGGCTTAATCGATCTAATGCTTGTTGAATTGCAATATTCTCTAACCAATGAAAGTCTGTATTTTTTGTGTCTTTCACTTGGTCCATGATATAGATTGGATCGCCACCGTCATTATAGATAGGGTCATATAAAGATACAGGTTCCTGAATAGCATCTAATGCAGCGCATACTTCTTCTATAGGCAATTCTAGTTCTTTTGCTATTTGATCAATACCGGGCTCTTTGCCGAGCTGTGCGGTCAGATACTCTCGGATTTGTAATGCTTTATATGCAATATCTCGCAATGAACGACTTACACGCATAGGTGTATTATCGCGCAGATATCGACGAACTTCCCCTAATATCATTGGCACAGCGTAAGTAGAAAAACGTACTTCAAATTTTAAGTCGAAATTATCGATTGCTTTCATTAAACCAATGCAGCCCACTTGAAACAAATCATCTGCATTCTCATTTCTGTTGCTAAACCGTTGAATTACACTCAGCACCAAGCGTAAATTACCGTAAATCAGCTGTTCTCTAGCATCCTTGTCACCATTTTGATATTGCCGAAACAATACAAGCATTTGCTCGCTATTAAGTATCGGCAGCTTTGAGGTATCTACACCACAGATTTCTACCTTGCACAAATAAGCCATGTCAGTCCCTCCGAATGCGTCATCATGTAAAAAGTTTTTCTGTTTGATTTACTTTGATGAGTTAATTATTGCCTCAAAGAGTTTGATTTATACGGCTTAACAAAATGTAACACTTGTCAGAATGTATTCACACAACAAAAGAGGCTATTGTCAATAAATTGACAATAGCCTCTGTGTTGTTATGCAGTTGATTTATACAGTAATATCTGATAATTCGTCAATGTTTTCTGCATCGTTTGTACTTTCACTAGTTGAACTTGTTTTGCCCAGCTGATTGATAGCTTTTTCTAAAGCATCCATGTATTTACCGTAATCAGCCCAGTTGCCTTGCTGTGCAGACAGTTTGGCATTCTGATATGCAGTTTTGATTTGCTGTACGGCTTCGTCATAGGTTACAGTAGAATCATTTTCTGCTGGATTGGAAGTAGACGGTGTATCGCCAGGACCGGCAGATTCAAAATTAGTTCCAAATAACTGGCTTAATGCTTCATCCAGTGTTTTGGCCATCACGATTTGATCTTTATAAGCTACGACGATACGTACCACTTCCGGTAGACTATTTTCATTGTTGGTAGTCAAGTAAATCGGCTCGATATACAGAATGGAGTTCTGAATCGGAATAACCAGAAGATTACTGCGGATTACAGAAGAACCTTGCTGATCCCATAAGTTCAGATTCTGAGAAATTTCAGAGTCATTACTGATACGAGCTTCTACTTGTGCTGGACCATAAATGGTGGACTGTTTCGGGAATTTGAACAGTACTAGCTTACCATAGTTTTCATCGTCGTTACGTGCTGCCAGCCAAGCTACCATATTGTTTTTCTCGGTTGGTGTAAATGGACGAATCAGCAAGAACTCAGTAGCATCGGAACCAGGCAGGCTCATATTTACAAAGTATGGTTCCATCTGTTCAATCTGATTGCCATAAATTTCGTTGGCAATGCTCCACACGTCTTCTTTATTGTAGAAAACAGTCGGATCTTTCATGTGATAACGCTGATAGATTTCAGTCTGTACTTCAAATAAAGTAGTGGAGTATTTCAGATGTTCACGAATATTCTGAGGCATTTCATCCAGTGTCAAGAATAAGCCAGGGAATACTTTGGCATAACTCTGTACCAGTGGGTCACTATTATCCACAATGTAGAATTTTGTTTCACCATCATATGCATTTACAGTTACTTTTACAGAGTTACGTACATAGTTTTGACCGTAGAACGGAGATGCAGTGTTGGAAATTCTCGCAGCATACGGATATTTGTTGCTAGAGGTGTATGCATCAATTACCCAAACCAAATTACCATTGTCAATTACCAGATATGGATCTTGATCAAAGGTTAGGAATGGTGCAATTTTTTCTACGCGGTCTAAAATATTACGGTTCAACAGGATTTTACTATCACTGTTGATTAAGTTAGAAAACAAAATTTTGTAGTTAGCACGATCCAGTGCGAACAGTGCTTTGTTGCCCACGGTCATATTGATACCGGCATCGCCTGCGTACTGAGTTTGTGCATTGGTATCACCGGTTGGATAGTCAAATTCCGGCTCTTTGGTATTTACAATAACATAATCGTTGGTTAGCTGACCAAAATAAATTTCCGGACGAGTAATCATCAATTCCTCAACGGAAGTAGTAGGAGGAATGTTTTCTACCCACATTTCCGGCTGACCCTGTGTAGTTACTTTGTTTACAGGCGTAACAACTGCACCGTAGCCATGGGTGTATTTCAGATATTTATTAACCCAAGTTTGTGCAGAAACATCCAGACTGTTCTGGTCTAATTCACGAGCAGACAGATAAACCTGTTGCTGTGCACCATCGATATTATAGCGGTCAATGTCAACGTCTACAAATTTGTAGTACAAACGCATACTCTGCAGTTGATTGAATACAGTGATGGTTGGGCGATAGTCAATCAAACGAATGTTATTGATGGTGTCCATTTCATCTTTTAAATCGGATGCAGTTAACACACCGTCACCGCTAAATTGTACTTCGGTAATCTGATCTAAACCATAAGCTTTATTGGTCATTTCGATGTTGTTAGAGATATAAGGCTGTTCTTTATGAATTTCAGCAGGGTTTACGATAAAGTTTTGGACAGTACCTTGTGCCACACCGCCAATTACCAAAATCCCAATCAATAGTACAGGACCGAGAGATGCAATACGAGCGCTTTTCTTTTTCAAGCCTACCAGTAAAGTGATAGCGGTAATTACGCAAGCGATACTAGCCAGATTGTACATTGGTAAGGTAACCTTTAAGTCAGTATAGCCTGCACCAAATACAGCACCATCTTGTGCATACAGGAGATTAGCTCCGTTCAGTTGGAATCCAGCAATCATTAAAAGTACAAACGCAATGGCAAAATAAATAATACGTTTGCCCATAAGCTTAAAGCTGCGTTTGCTAAAGCCTTGCAAGTAGAACGTCATCAGCAAGTTGAACATAAAGATAACAGCCAGGAAGAAGAAAGCTAAGTAGTACACAGTTTCAAACAACGATAAATTAAAGAAGTAGAAACTGATATCACGGCCGAATACCGGATCTACTACATTGGCAGGTGTTTGTTCTAAAAACAGCAGAATATTCTGCCACAATGCAGTAGCGGAAATCCATCCCGCAAACAACCCTAGAAACAGTGATGGAATCAATGCTAGTACACGTTTTCCCGTTTTCTTTTCCGGTACATTGATGACGGTGTCATCTTCTACTTTTACTTCTGGCTGATACTTGGTACTTACCAGCAGTGTGAAGTAGGATAGCAAAAATACCATAAGAAATACCGCAGCACCTACTGCAAATTTGGCAAATGTGAATTTTAAGAATACCGGTGCATAGCCAATTTCGGAGAACCACAGATAATCGGTGGCAAAATGTGCAATCTGCGGACCGAATACCACTAGAACAGCAATGATTGCAATCAGCAAACCGGCTTTGCCCAGGTTGGCAAGAAATTTCAAATAAATCCCCTCCTATAGAGATAATTGTCTTGACTATATTTTATAACATTCTCCCTGTTTTATCAATGCGAAAACTATTGAGTTTTAGTGTCAATTTGCAGATTTCGGTCATATAATGCAACGAAAGCAAAGAAGGAGGCTGATTGTATGACTGAAAATCAAATGCGTAATTCCGTATGTAATTGCCAGTCCAACAATAATACGGTGCAATGTCCAACCTTGCGCATGGGTAATCGTGGCTCTGCTGTAGCATTTGTGCAGAGATTGTTGCGTCAAAGGGGCTATAATGTGTTGGTAGACGGTATTTTTGGTAATATGACTAGAAATGCTGTGACGAATTTCCAGCGTAGAAATAATCTTTCACAGACTGGTCTGGTGGATGAGGGCACCTGGCGTGCTTTGGGTGTAACATGTTTACCGGGCCAGTATTTTCCGGGGAATGATAATGGTGTAGGCAGTATCATTGACACACCGCAGACCTTGCCGAGTTTTCCGAGTATACCAGCATATCCGGGGAATAATGATATACTCGATACGCCACAGACCTTACCAAGCTTTCCTGATACACCGGTATGGCAGGAGAATGAGTTGGATGGGTTCAACTACACTTGGGAAGAGGTTGGCAATTACCGCTATATCTTGACTACCAACAAATCTCGTTATGCACAAGGCGAAATTGTGTATATTACATTCCGTAAACGTAATATTTCTGATAATACGCAAGTGCTGCGGTATCCGTCTGATGAACTGTTTGATTTTTATATTTCTGATCGCAATGGTGTTGAAGTATATCGGCTGAGTCGTAATGTAGTGGATAACGGTTTTCCACATGAAATTGTACTTACACCGGGTCAGGCTGAGACAACAGACTTTCAATGGAATCAAGTGACGAATACCGGGCAATGGGTAACACCGCAGCCACTAACTTTGTGGGGGGTCAATACAGCAGTAGGCGTCAGCGTACCGTTACCATTCAGTATTTATTAACAACTTGTTCTATTTGTCTATGCGTTACATATACTATACCACCAAGAATCTATGGAGGGATACAATATGGATAAACACATAGACAGAAGCCTAGAAAAAGAAGAAAGTTTATCGGAACAGTTTGCAGAAAATAGTATTTTTGAGGATATCTCCAGCCGTACCGGAGGCAATATTTATATTTCTGCAGTGGGACCGGTGCGCACCGGAAAATCTACTTTTATTAAAAAATTTATGGACTTGGTAGTACTGCCTCGTATTACTGACGAATATGATCGTGCTCGCACTACTGATGCACTGCCGCAAAGCGGTGCCGGTAAAACCATTATGACCACCGAACTGAAATTTGTACCCGATGATGCAATCCTAATTGAAATCAGTGATGGTGTTAAAGCCAAAGTTCGGTTAGTAGACTGTGTAGGTTATGCCATTGAAGGCGCACTGGGCTTCATGGAATCCAATGGCCCTCGCATGGTGCGCACACCATGGTATGATCATCCGATTCCATTTGAAGAAGCTGCTGAAATTGGTACCAAAAAAGTCATCACGGATCATTCTACCATGGGCATTTTGGTAACTACCGATGGCAGTATCACAGATCTGCCACGGGAAGCCTATGTGGCAGCTGAGCAGCGTGTAGTAGCAGAACTGACCGAGCTCAATAAGCCATTTATCGTAGTGCTCAACAGTCGTCATCCTGAAGATGTGGCCACATTAACGCTGGCTAATGAATTAGAAGAAGCTTATCAAGTTCCGGTGTTGCCAACGAATGTAGCAGGTTTGGACGAAGATGGCATCATGCGTATTTTGGAGGAAATTCTCTTTGAGTTTCCGGTATCAGAAGTAAATATCGGTTTGCCACAATGGATTGAAGATTTAGATTGCGATCATTGGTTGAGAGCTAAATTTGAAGATGCGGTGCACAGTGCTATCAGTGAAGTAAAACGACTTCGTGACATTGATCAATCCATTCAGTGTCTAGCTGCGTATGATTTTGTCAAAGATATTGTATTGGACCATATGGATTTGTCCAATGGGGTAGCCAGTATTGAAATGGCAGCAGAAGATGATTTGTTCTACAGAGTGTATCAGGAAGTGAGTGGGGTAGAAGTCACCGGTCTGCACGACATATTGGCCAATACTAAAGAGTTTGCCTTTGCAAAAAAAGAATACGATAAGTTGGAGCATGCTTTGTATGATGTACAGGAAAAAGGCTATGGTATGGTGATTCCAACCATGGAAGAAATGATCCTGGAAGAACCGGAACTCACCAAAAAAGGCGGAAGCTTCTGCGTAAGGCTCAAAGCTAGTGCACCAACACTGCATATTATTCGTTCCGATGTCACTACCGAAATCACGCCGCTTATGGGATCTGAACGGCAGTGTGAAGATTTGGTACGCTACATGAGCGACAAATTTGAAGCCAACCCGTTGGCAATGTGGGAGTATGATATCTTCGGAAAATCCTTGCATGACTTAGTACGAGAAAATATGGAAGGTAAATTGCAGAAAATGCCTGAAAATGTACAGCGTAAATTGCAGGAAGCGGTACGACGGATTACGAACGACGGGAGTGGAGGATTAATCTGCATTATCATATAAACCACCTAGTTAAATTTATTGTGTGTAGATACACTTGTCAACAATTAAATCAATTGTTATACTAAATACGGCTATACAATTAAATCATAGGAGGCAATAATATGAATTTTAGTTTTGCACATAATAACTTTAATGTATTTGATTTGGAAAAATCTATAGCGTTTTACAAAGATGCGCTGGGTCTGACTGAAACCAGTCGTATTGAAGCAGAAGATGGTAGTTTTATCATCGTGTATTTGGGAGACACTGTAGGTACCCCACATAAATTAGAATTGACCTGGCTACGTGATTGGGACCGTCCGTACAATTTAGGCGATAATGAAATCCATCTGGCATTTCGTGTAGATGATTTCGAAGCAGCACATGCCAAACACAAAGAAATGGGCTGTATTTGTTTTGAAAACGAAGCTATGGGAATTTATTTCATCAATGATCCGGATAACTATTGGTTAGAAGTAATCCCTGCACATCATGTTTAAATTAATAATTGCGCAATCTTCGTTCATATGATATAATACACAATTGATATTGACGTGAGTAAGTGAAATGGTCGCGGCCGCAAGGCTGAGGAAAGTCCGGGCTCCATAGGGCAGGATGCTTGCTAACGGCAAGTGAGGGTGACCTTAAGGAAAGTGCCACAGAAAACAAACCGCCCTGCTTCGGCAGTGGTAAGGATGAAACGGTGCGGTAAGAGCGCACCAGCGGCAAGGTGACTTGTCGGCTTGGTAAACCCCATTCGGTGCAAGACTTAATAGGAGACTTCGTGGAGTTGCCCGCTCCGTCTCGGGTAAGTCGCTAGAGATTCCGGGCGACCGGAATTCGAGATAGATGACCATTCAACGACAGAACCCGGCTTACGGCTTAGTCAGTCAATATCGCTACATACGTTATGCCTCAGAAGCAATTCCGAGGCATTGTTTTTTATTTGTACTATTTGATAAAATTCTATGGAGTGTACACGTATGAACCTGAATATTCGAAAAAAGCAAATGATTACTTATGTAGCAGTGCTGCTTGTGTCTATACTGTATATTATAGTGGGACACAATTTGGCCATTGCCAATTACCATGCTTTTTCAGGCGATGACCAATCTATCGTTATCAAAGCTGAAGTGGTAGAACTTACAGACCGCTATACTGTTATGTACCCTCTTAACGAATTTGAGTATGCAGAAGATGAAACAATTGTATTTCGTGCCAAGGTTACAAGCGGTGATATGAAAGGGCAGACCATTGAAGCTGCGCAGACATTGGATTATTTCACAGCAGTGCACCTGCCGGTAGTAGAGCCGGGAGATCGTATCCTGCTGTACAGTATTCCGGGCGGTATGGCAGAGCATGAATGGCTTATGAGCGATTACCAACGTTTTGACCAGATTTTGATTTTAGGTGCAGTGTTTGTGTTATTGGTGCTTTTGATTGGCCACTGGCAAGGTGTAAATACATTGATTTCGCTGGCGTTGACTTGTCTTGCAGTATTTTATGTATTTATTCCTGCAGTGTTGGCAGGGGAAAGTATTTATCTGTGGTCTATTGCTACTTGTATCTATGTCACTTTTATGACATTGTTTATTGTAAACGGTGTCAATGCTAAAAGTATCGGTGCCATTTTAGGTTGTTTGGCCGGTATTGTAGTAGCAGCGGTGTTGACTTTATTTTTTGAAGAATCTATGACACTGACAGGGCTCTTGGATGAAAACTCGGTGCTTTTGTACGGACTCAATCCTGATGCACCGTTTAACCTGAAAGCTATCATCTTTGCTGCTATTATCATCGGCTCTATGGGGGCGATTATGGACGTGTCTATTTCTATTGCTGCTGCACTGGAAGAGTTAAAAGAAAAATTGCCGCAGATTACTTTTAGAGAACTGTTCCAATCCGGCATGAACATCAGCCGCGATATTATGGGAACTATGGCAAATACATTGATTCTGGCTTATATCGGTAGTGCATTGGCAGGGGTATTGCTCATGGTAGCATACAATAGTGCTATGATAGACTTGTTTAATCGTGAAATGATTGTAGTAGAATGTTTGCAGGCATTGGCCGGCAGTATCGGTATTTTAATGGCTCTGCCGTTTACTGCATTGATTTGTGCGTTGTTATATCAAAGCAAAAAATAACGTTTTAAAAGGCACACAATAGGGTAAGAATTACTGAAATAATTATGAGGCTTCAGTAGTTCTTGCCCTTTTTTGAAATCGCTTAAAAATAATATATTGAACTAACGTAGGTGAAATTCATGAATAAATCAACGACAACAACCAAACCAGTGAAAACATCAAAAACAAAAAAAATAACTGCTAAAGAAAAACGTCTGCAAGCAGAAAAACAGGCCTTGGCATTAGAAATCGTGGCACGATTAAAACAAGCATATCCTGATACAGACTGCACGTTGGAGTATGACCAGGCGTGGAAACTGCTGGTAAGTGTACGTTTAGCAGCCCAGTGTACTGATGCTCGTGTCAATGTAGTTGTGCAGGATTTGTATGCCAAATACCCTACCCAAGCAGCATTAGCAGAGGCTGGGGTAGATGACATAGAGGCTATCGTGCATCCATGTGGTTTAGGACCTAGCAAAGCACGAGATATCAGCGCATGTATGAAAATATTGCGTGACCAGTATAATGGCAATGTACCCGATGATTTCAATGCACTTTTGGCACTGCCGGGAGTAGGACGCAAAAGTGCCAATCTCATCATGGGTGATGTATTTGGCAAGCCTGCCATCGTAACAGATACTCATTGTATTCGTTTGGTAAATCGTATGGGTTTGGTAGACGGTATCAAAGAGCCTAAAAAAGTTGAAATGGCATTGTGGGATCTCATTCCACCGGAAGAAAGCAATGACTTCTGCCATCGCTTGGTAGACCATGGGAGAGCAGTATGCACAGCCCGTACCCATCCATATTGCGATCAATGTTGCCTCAATGATATCTGTCCGAAAAACGGAGTGTAGAATAGAACTATGAAAAAATATGCAGGGTAAAGCCTGTTTATATAATATTTTATATTGATGATTATATAAGGACGCTGGTTCAATGTGCTGCTCTAAAAATAGGTTTCAAAATCTATTTTGGAGGAGTGGTTTGCTTAGCGTCCCTTTTTATTTCCCTCTGCATACAATAATAGAGAAACTCTTTTTGTTTGACAGGAGGGGATGTGCTTGCGTAGGAGGGTACGACGTGCGGGGCGTAGGACTATGAAAGGCAGACAGACAAGTACATGCCCGCCGGGTATGGCATATGTGGGCAATGTATTTTTGCTTGGATTGGCTACACTTATTGAAGAATTGGTAGATTTGCAGGCAGCCAATGCACTGGAAGTATTACTAGAGCCATTTCAGCAGGAACAAGATGGTGGTACAAAGCAGGAAATTTTAGCTAACGATGTGCAGGAAAATGCGGTGATTGATTTGCTGGATGGGCTGCTGTAGATGTGGTTTGCATGTATACACAACAGTTTTGCAGAAAAGGCTTTGCAGAGCGGCAAAAATATAGTAAAATATATTGATATATTTTGTATTGCAGTGAATTTGTATTATCACTTGAGAATAAATGCTGGAGGCGTTGTAACTATGAATTATATTAGTACTCGTAACAATATGGAGCCGGTCAGTGCAGCAGAGGCTATTGCTCGCGGCATGGTGCCAAATGGCGGGTTGTTTGTGCCGGAAGCAATTCCTGCACTGGATGCAGCTGAGATTGCTGCTATGGCGGGCAAATCTTATCAGGAATTAGCGCAGTGGATTTTGGGCAAATATCTGACTGACTACACTGCAGAGGACATTGCGGATTGTGTAGCAGGTGCATACAATATCAATTTTGATACACCAGAGATTGCTCCTCTGGTAAAACTGAATGACAATGAATATATTCTGGAGCTGTGGCATGGGCCTACCGCTGCGTTTAAGGATATGGCATTACAGCTCACGCCTCGTCTGTTGGTAAAAGCTATTGAAAAGTTGGATTTACAGCAGGAAGTGATTATTCTGGTGGCTACTTCCGGTGATACTGGCAAAGCTGCGTTGGAAGGCTTTAAAAATGTAAAAGGTACTCGCATTATTGTGTTCTATCCGGCACACGGCGTAAGCAAAGTGCAAGAGCTGCAGATGGTAACTACCGACGGTGACAATACTTATGTAGTAGGGGTAGAGGGCAACTTTGACGATTGCCAGAGTGCTGTGAAGGAAATTTTTGCTGACCGTGCACTGGAAGCTGTTATGGCGGAGCATGGGTATCAATTCTCTTCTGCCAACTCTATCAACTGGGGTCGTCTGCTGCCACAGATTGTGTATTATTTTGCCGCTTATTTAAATTTGGTACATCAAGGTGCTGTAGCTTACGGTACACCGGTAGATTTTGTAGTACCTACCGGTAATTTCGGCAATATTTTGGCAGCGTGGTATGCAGGGCAGATGGGTCTGCCTGTAGGCAAACTGGTATGTGCATCCAACAAAAATCAGGTACTGGCAGATTTCTTTGCAAGCGGTGTATATGATCGTCGCAGAGATTTTTATCAGACCAACAGTCCATCTATGGATATTCTGATTTCCAGCAATCTGGAGCGTTTCTTATTTGCTATGACAGGCAATGACGGTGACAAGGTAGCTTTGTGGATGGATCAGCTGAAAAATGAAGGAATCTTTACAGTAGATGCTGATACCAAAGCGAATATTGATAAATTTATCGTTGGCGGTGCTGCTGATGAAGTAGAAACTTTGTCTATGATTGCTGCCTGCTACGACGAAAGTAAATATGTTTTGGATACGCATACAGCGGTAGCAGTAAAAGTATCTCGCGAATATCGTGAGGCTAGTGGTACAGCAAATATTGCTGTAATTGACTCTACTGCACACCCTTGCAAATTTGTATCCAGTGTATTGTCTGCATTTGATGGTGTGGACAAGAAAGAAAGTGAACTGGAAATGCTGGAACAGCTGGTGAGCCTCACCGGTATCAGCCAACACAAAGGGCTGCAGGATTTGGACAAAAAACCGGTACTGCATACAACGGTATGTGAAAAAGATGAAATTTCTGCTGCAGTGCAGCGTATTTTAGGGATATAATTTGGGAGGAACTTAACATGGCAGATGGATTGATGCGTGCATTGGCTTATGATGGTCAGGTACGTGTATCGGCAGTAATTTGTACCGACGCAGTAGAAACAGCACGCAAACGACATGATGCATTCCCTACAGCTATTGCAGCTTTGGGCAGAACGATGGCAAGTACATTGTTATTAAGCTGGGGGTTAAAAGGGGAAGGCAGTATTACACTGCGTATTTTCGGTGATGGCCCTCTAGGCGGTATTATTGTGACTGGGGATGCCCATGGTAATATCAAAGGCTATGTACAGGAGCCACAGACAGACTTGCCTTTGAATGCTCGCGGCAAGTTGGATGTAGGCGGTGCAATCGGCAATGGTGACTTATATATTTCCAAGGATATTGGATTAAAAGAACCATATACCGGCAGTGTACCATTGGTGACCGGTGAAATCGGTGATGATGTGGCAAGCTATTTGATGAATTCTGAACAGACTCCATCTGTGGTATCGGTAGGGGTACTGGTCAATCCGGATTACAGTGTAGCGGCAGCGGGCGGCATTATTATTCAGGCTATGCCGGGCGCTGATGATGCTGTGCTGGATGATTTGGAAATGAGATTACAGTCTGCACGTGCTGTCAGTGGCTTAATCAATGAAGGTGCTGATATCAGAGGCATTATTCAAAACTATCTGCCGGGTGTAGAAGTGCAGTTCTTGGAAGCGAAAGACATTCAGTGGCAGTGCAATTGCAGTTATGAAAAAATTAGCGGTTTGCTGAAAAGTATTGGCGTGGATGAGTTGACAGATATGATTGAAAAAGACGGTGAAACAGAAGTGGTATGTCATTTCTGCAGCAGCCATTATCATTTTGATCGTGAGCAGCTGGAAGCTGTACTTGCAGAAATGAAGCAGGATTTGTTGAATCAGTAGTATAGATAGAAAGATTTAGAAAGGCCATGCATGTTTGTGTATGGCCTTTTGTGTAGGAAGGGATAAAAGAATGAATTATCAGGAA
The DNA here is from genome assembly GCA_017383785.1 of Peptococcaceae bacterium. Taxonomy (GTDB): domain Bacteria; phylum Bacillota; class Peptococcia; order Peptococcales; family Peptococcaceae; genus UBA7185. The sequence goes on from JAFNVD010000117.1 coordinate 23,208, forward strand.
TGTATCGCTTATCTGGAAAATGTATGTCCGCGCGGGTCTTCAGGCGGCAAGGAACGCACTGCGATTATGGCTGAGCTTATGGGCAATCCGCAGGATACGCTGTCGATTATTCATGTGGCGGGGACGAATGGAAAGGGGTCTACCTCTGCCGTTATCGAGTCTATTTTGCGTCATGCAGGATACAAGGTGGGGCTTTTTACTTCCCCTCATTTAGAACGTTATGAAGAACGTATTCAAATCAATCGTCAGCCTATTCCGGAGGCAGAGTTTACGGCTATTATGAGCCATTTGATAGAGGATGTGATTCCTAAAGCCATGGCTGATGGTATGAGCCATCCGGGAGCGTTTGGCCTTTTGACATTGGCTGCATTTCAGTATTTTGCAGGGAAAACAGATTTTGTAGTGCTGGAGGTAGGTTTAGGCGGATGGCTGGATCCTACCAATATTATCGCATCTCCTGTGCTTAGTGTAATTACCCCGTTAAGCCTAGAGCATTGTCATATTCTTGGCGATACCATTGAGCAGATTGCCAAAGAAAAAGCGGGGATTATCAAACCGGGTATTCCAGCTATTACTGCTCCGCAAGAGGAACGTGCTCTGGCAGTGCTCAAGGTAGATGCATTAGAAAAACAATCTCCTTTAGTATGTTTGTACAAAGATACATTAAAACCTGTGACTACCAACTTAGTAGGGAACTATCAACAGATGAACTGCAACACTGCTTTGGCAGCGGTGCAGAATTTAATAGAGCGTGGCGTGGTACAGGTGAGTGATCAGCAAATAGCCGATGCATTGTGTCATGTATCATGGCCAGGCAGAATGGAATATTTCGCTTTAGGCGAGGGAAAAGCTATTTTGTTGGATGGTGCACATAACCCTGCAGGGATTACCGGCTTAGCAGAAAATCTGCGTGACTTGTACAGTGATAGAGAGATTATTTTATTCTTGTCTATTCTAGATGACAAGGAGCAGGTGACTATGCTCAAAGAAATTTTGCCACAGGCTTCCGCTGTAGTACTTACACGGCCAGAGCATGATGACCGTGCACAGCACTGGATGCAGATTGAGCAATATATTCATGAGATTGCACCGAACTGTCCATGCAGAATGTATGACAACGACAAAGCAGGTTTAAAACAGGAAGTAGAGCGATTGCAGGAAGGGCAGATGCTATGTGTGACAGGATCGTTGTATTTGATTAGCGATTGTCGTTCGTATTTATTGCGTGAATTATTATAACAGATAGGCTCGTTGTGAAGTTATTCTATTGTTGTTGACCAAAGCATATGCATATAGTAATGAAGCGGAAAGGTGGACAACTGCTATATGCGTAGGTTGAAGCAATGGGGAATGCTCTTTTGGGTGATGATATTAGCCATGGTGTTTGTACAAGCTGCGGGAAGCTATGTAGCAAAAGAACTCAATCGTTTAGAGCCAACAGAACATCAATCAGAGCTATATATCCAAGAGAAAGTAGTAAAACAAAATGTCTTAAAACTGACACCTCGAGAATATTATACGGTGCAAATCGGTTCATACCCAGATATAACAGATGGTCAAGCGGTTGTGGATGCACTTGCGATATTGGGATATCGTGTATTTGTTTCCGACGGACCGCCGTATCAGCTATGGCTGGGCTGTCTAGGTGCGGCACCTGACTCGAAGGCTTTGCCTAATGAAATAATTGCCATAGGCAGTGATATTTTTGTGCAGAAACAAATTCTCAATCAGCTGAATTTTCAGTTTCCGGCTGAGGACACTACTCAATGGCAGGATGTGGCTGTGTTGATTGCCAGTTTGGATGTGGTGATTGGTCATTCGCTGCAGATGTTTCAGGATTACCGGTATGAGGCATGCAGTGTAGACAACTGGAATAGTATGATTCATCAAGTGCAAGAGGAGTTGGCCTTGATAGCATCTTCTGGAGACAGAGTGCTTGGATATATGAAAGAAGAACAGTCGGCAGGGATGCTTCTGGATATCTTGACTGTAATCAATCGGTATCATGAAAGTCTTGGTCTGATTGAGGAAAAGCAGTCTACTAAAGTTGTACTTCTTGCACAGAGTTGTCTTATGGAATTGATCGATTGTTATCATGATTTTATTCAGCAAAACAGCGTAAATAATGAATAACGAAAAAAGTGTTTATGTATTTGAGTATCGATACCCTATTGATTATTTGTTAAAAAATAGATATAATATGGTGTCGGAATAGTTTTGCAGTATTATCAAAGGAGTGTTTTTCTTGAAAGAATTTAAAATACCAGAAGCAACAGTCAGCCGTTTATCAGTTTATTCTAGATATTTGACTGAAGTAGAAAAACAGCATATTGTCAGCATTTCCTCTGGTGAAATTGCAGAAGGTATGGGTGGCACTCCGGCGCAGGTGAGAAAAGATCTTGCGTATTTTGGTGAATTTGGCACACGTGGTGTTGGGTACAATGTAAAACAGTTGAATCAGGAAATCAAAAATATTTTAGGTTTGTCTAAAAAATGGAATATGATTTTGATTGGTGCAGGTAATTTAGGTTCTGCACTGAGCCAGTATCACGGTTTCCGTGAACGTGGTTTTGAAATCAAAGGGATTTTTGACAATGACTTAAATAAAGTAGGGCTCATGCTTAATGGGTTACCGATTTATCCAATCAATGAAATGGCAGATTATATCGAAGCTAATGGTATCAGTATTGCAATCATTGCAGTACCGGGCGACTATGCACAGGATGTGGCAGATATACTGGTAGAAACTCCAATCAAAGGCATTCTGAACTTTGCACCGGTGGTATTGACTGTGCCTGATGAAGTAGAAGTACGCAATGTAGATTTGAGTGTAAACTTGGAAGTGCTGAGCTATAATATCGAGAATAATCTGGATACTATGCCAGAAGAAGAATAATATTTTCATAACGATTTTACAGCTTGTCGGTGGATGCCGGCAGGCTGTTTTTGTTATGTTTTGATTATACTAGTCAGTTGTGATTTTTTTGTTAAGAACATAGATTATTACTTGTTTCTAAGTGGCTATAATGGTATTATAAAGTGATATGGAATTGACTTGTTTTTGCATGTTAGAAAGGATTTTTCGATATGAAATTGATTTTGGCTTCGGCTTCTCCGAGACGTCGCGAACTGTTGACACAAGTAGGCGTTAGCTTTGTAATTGAAGTGAGTGATGTCGAGGAAGTGCTGGATGATACATTGTCTCCGGAGCTGCAGGTACAATCTTTGGCATTGCAGAAAGCACAGGCAGTAGCGGCGCAGCACAAGGATGGTTTGGTGCTGGGAGCGGATACTGTAGTGGTCGATGCGGGCAGCCTTTTGGGCAAACCGCAGAATACAGAAGAGGCTGCGGAAATGCTGCGAAGCTTGTCGGGTAAGTGGCATCAGGTGATGACCGCGGTGGCACTGGTAGATGCCAATGATACAAAACATGAATGGACGTCTGTAGAAATTACCAATGTAAAATTTCGCGATTTAACAGAAGATGATATCGCAGCCTATGTGGCAACAGGGGAATCTATGGACAAAGCAGGTGCGTATGGCATCCAAGGTTATGGAGCGCTTTTGGTAGAGCGTATTGAAGGATGCTATAACAATGTAGTGGGATTACCTCTGCAGCTAGTAGCCAAAGGGCTGCGTAACTGGGGGATTAATCTATATGAGTATAAAGAAGTGCAAACTCAATGACTATCCGGAACAACTGCGTCCAAGAGAACGGATGGCATTGCTGGGAGCAGATAAATTAACCGATGTGGAGCTTTTGGCTATTTTAATTTCCACAGGAAATAAAGAAACTAATGTGCTGGAATTGGCGTCTCATATTTTGCAGGCGCATAAAGGAATTACAGGACTTCAGAATTTGACACTTGCAGAACTGACACAGGAGAAAGGTGTTGGAAAAGCGAAGGCTACCACCATACTGGCAGCGGTGGAGCTTGGCAAGCGTGTGCACAACAGTACAGTGGCATACCGTCCTGTGATTAATGGATCGTCTGATGCAGGTGTATTATTGGAGAGCCGTATGCGCCATTTAGACCGTGAACATTTTTGTGTGGTTCTTTTGAGTGCAAACAATGCTGTGATTGGCATTGAAACCATTTCTATCGGTACATTGACCAATACGCAGGTACATCCTCGGGAAGTATTTAAACAGGCGATTCGTCAAAGTGCTTCCGGTGTGATATTGGCGCATAATCATCCAAGTGGAGACAGTGTGCCGAGTGATGAGGATTTGTATTTGACAGAGCGATTGGTGGAAGCCGGACAGATTATAGGAATTCATGTGATAGATCACATCATTGTTGGAGAAGATAGTTATTATAGTTTTCGTGATAACGAGCTACTGTAGTGTATCGATACTGCAGTGGTGTTAGAGTAAATGTGTTGTTGTGGTTGTGTAATAGAGAGGGGTTATTACTATGGCAAGAGAAATTGCGATTGATTTGGGTACAGCCAACAGTCTGGTATATGAAAAAGGCAAAGGGATTGTGATTAGAGAACCATCTGTAGTTGCAATTGATAAAAAGACCAATAAAGTGCTGGCAGTAGGGGAAGAAGCAAAGCAAATGATTGGTCGTACACCTGGCAATATTGTGGCGATTAAACCGTTGCAGGACGGGTTTATTGCTGATTTTGATGTATGTGCAAGTATGCTGAAATACTTTTTCAACAAAACACTGGGGACCATCGGTATGTTTTCTAAGCCAAGAGTCATTGTATGTGTACCGGCAGGCACTACTTCCGTAGAAGAACGTGCAGTGCGTCAGTCTACTATGCAAGCCGGGGCGAAAGAAGTGCATATCATGGAAGAACCAATGGCAGCAGCTATCGGTGCGGGGTTGCCTGTTGCAGATCCGATCGGCAGTATGATTGTAGATATCGGTGGCGGTACAACAGACGTAGCCGTGATTTCTCTGGGTGGTGTGGTGACCAGCCAGTCCATTCGTGTGGGTGGCGATAAAATGGATGATGCCATTGTGAATTTTGTAAAAAAACAGCACAACCTGCTGATTGGGGAACGTACAGCAGAAGAAATCAAAAAAGCTATCGGGACAGTATATATTCATCCTGATGATACACCAAAAACATACAATATCAACGGTCGTGACTTGATAACAGGGCTGCCAAAACAGGTGGAAGTAGCCGATTATGAAATTCATCAGGCGTTTAAAGAGTTAATGGATTCTATTTTGGATTCCATCAAAAACTGCCTTGAAAAAACTCCGCCGGAACTGGCAGGCGACATTATTCAGAACGGTATTGTGCTGGCAGGCGGCGGTTCCTTGGTGCGTGGTATGGATACCTTGATTTCAGAAAGAACAGGCATTCCTGTAATTTATGCAGAAGATCCGCTGAGCAGTATTGTACTGGGTGCAGGGAAAGCGTTAGAGAATATTGATTTGTTGAGTAAAGTGGAGTATGGTCACAAAATCAGCAGATAATGGAGTAGATGAGCATGTTCAATAATAAAAAATTGCGGATTGCAGCTGCTCTGATGGTTCTTTTGATTGGTTTGCTTGCACTTGCAGGCAATACAGTACAGGTACGGGAAAATCCAACCATTCTGGAAAAAGGACTTCGCATCGTGGCGAGTCCTTTTCAGAATGGATTTCATGCAATCAGCAATGTTTTTGATGGTATTGGCGTATATTTTGCTGATAAAAAAACATTGGAAGAAGAAAATTTCAAATTGCAGCAAGAGTTGGATGCGTTGCAGTACCAGATTATGCGACTAGAAGAAACTGAGCTTGAAAATATGCGCCTGAAAGAACTGCTCGGCTACAAAGATGCCAACAAAGCGGTGTATCAGCTGCAGTTAGCAGAAACAATTGCGAAAAAAAATAATAATCTGCAATATATGATCACCATCAACAAAGGCAGTGATGATGGTGTCAAGGCAGGCATGACAGTAATGAACCATTACGGTTTGATTGGTCGAGTGTCTTCAGTGCTTTCCTCTAGCAGTGAAGTGTTATTGCTGCCTGACCATGAGAGTGCAGTAGGTGCTAGAGTAAAAAGTACCCGAGAAGCATTAGGGGTAGTAAAAGGGGACGGTACCAGTACCGGCAACCTTCATATGGTGCATTTACAACATGATGCAGAAATTGCAGAAGGTGATGTAATTATTACTTCAGGTTTGGATACCGTATATCCGGAAGGAATTCCAATCGGCATAGTGACCAGTATTGGCGATGATGCCAACGGCTTGACAAAGACAGCGTATATCGCACCGTATGTAAATTTTTTGCAGTTGGAAGAAGTATTTATATTGATGAATAGCGGAGGGGGTAGCGGACGGTGAAATATGCGCTCCTTGTATTCTCCGCATTTATTGGCATAGTATTGCAAGATACTGTATTTAATGCCATTTCTATTGCCGAAGGCAAACCGGATATTGTTTTAATCCTGGTGGTATTTTATGCATTGTTCCATGGGCACATTCATGGCGGCCTTTTAGGTGTGGCATTTGGCTTGATGGAAGATTTGATGACCGGTCGATTTATTGGCTTGAATGCCATTTGTAAAGGGTTAACAGGGTTTATCGTAGGGCTTATGTCAGAGCGTTTGTACAAAAACAATTTTTCAATCCCTGTAATCACTGTATTTGTCGCAACCTTTTTGCATGGTATTATTTATGTCTGTTGTGGCGCAGTGATTGGGTTAAACCTGGAAGGTATCAGATTGATGATGGTATCCATTGCTGACGCTGTGTATAATATTGTGTTTAGCCCGTTTTTCTATGCGGCGTTTTATCATTTTTACACATTGAACAAAGAGGAATAGTTTGGTGTTGTTTTTTGTGTAATTGTATTGTAGAACTTTAGCGAGAAAGGAGTGAATGTGTTGCAGGATCGAGAGCGCAGTCAGGTGGAAAAGCTTACCGGCATGTATACGGTAGCGGTGATGCTTGTGATTGGTATTTTGCTTGCCAAGCTTGGCTGGATGCAGCTGGTGGAAAATGAATATTACGCATCCCGTGCAGATGCACAGCGGAGTCGTTTGCTGACCATTACTGCAGCACGTGGTGACATTTCCACCAGCGATGGTGTGGTGTTGGTAACCGATCACTCCAGCTATCAGGTAACCATAGATTATCTGGCTGTTAGAGAAAACGGAAAATATAAAGAAGATGTCATCAGTCGTTTGTCTGAACTTTTGGGTGATGAACAAATGACACCGGAAAAAATTATCGAAATTTGTGATGCCAATCGAGGATATTTGTATAAACCGATTGTCATCAAAAAAAACTTGGATATTGCAGCGGTAAGTCGTATTGAAGCGCATCGTGACGTACTTCCGGGAGTAAATATTGAGTCGGTACCGGACCGTACTTATATGCATGGCACATTGGCAAGTCATGTACTTGGTTATATCGGGTTGGTAAACCAGGATGAGTTGGATGCACAGACAGATGCTCAAAATGCCGGTGATGAAAATGCCACCAACTATAAAATGGGGGATTATGTAGGCAAAGTAGGCGTAGAAAAGCAATATGATGCGTATTTACGCGGTGTGAATGGATATCGTGAGGTAGAAGTAAATGCTGCCGGGCGTCCTGTAGCAGATGTGCAAACCGTAGACCCTAAAAATGGAGAAAGCCTGGTGCTGACCATTGATTATGATTTACAGTTGGCATTAGAAACTGCCATGGACGATACAATCAAACGATTACAGTCTCAGGCCAGATCGGACAAGGCCGGTGCCGGGGCTGCGGTTTTATTGGATGTAAATACCGGGAAAGTATTGGCCATGGTAAGCCGTCCGGATGACAATATTACGCAGCAAAACAGAGCTATTCAAGGTCGTTATCTGCCGGGTTCTACTTTTAAACCGGTAACCGCGGTGGCGGCGCTGGAAAGCGGTGTCATCACCGATACAGAGAAAATTTTCAACCCGGGTCGTTACTGGGAAAAACCATATATCAAGACAACAGCTCCAATTGGTTATTACAACTTGTACAATGGTATGGCGTTGTCTGATAACGTATACTTTCAGGAATTAGGTAATCGTGCCGGCATCGACAATATCGCCAAATATGGTGAGATGCTTGGGTTGGATGGCTCTACCGGCATAGACCTTGCATATGAAAGCAGCGGTACAAGAGCGACGGAAGGTCTCCCAACTCCGGAAAAACGCGATATGTATCAGC
>JAFNVD010000118.1 GCA_017383785.1 Peptococcaceae bacterium
AATCATTTTACCGGTAAATTTACCAAACACCTGATGTTGGTCACTAATAATCACTTTTAAATCTGTACAGGACGCGCGGTCCATAATAGGTTCAAAATCCATCTCAAAACGTCCATCAGAAGAAGTAAAAGTCCATGGCTTCATAAAGTCATCTTTACCATCCGATGTCTGTGGGATGTTGAATGTGATTTTATCAAATTTGTGAGCAATCCCATCAACAAAAATCATATTTTCACTGGCGGCAGAAGTATCACCGAAGCCATATCCAATATTAAAACCTACCACATGACCATCTACCATGCCATGCCCTGCACCCCAATACCAGATATTATCACGAGTCCATACACCGCGTCCCCAGTCTAACAGACCAAAACTTTCCGCAGGGTCAAAGACATATTCCTCTGCACCAATTTTCACAGTACCTTTGGCACGCATACCCACAATCTTCTGATTGTAATAAAATGCTTTCTTATCTTCTGCAAATGGTGTCGCAATCACCATACTATCCTGCGGTTCATCATAGAGCAAAATATCTGCTTCAAATGGTTTCCCGTCTTTAAATTTATCCAGATAACAAGTCAAACGACGTTTACCCTGGCCTACTGTAAATGTAAACTCAGATTTTCCAATTTTCAATCTGCTTACACCACTTTCGCTGGTGGATGGCAAATTGGTTTTACCCATCGGCATAACACCAATCGGGCTAACTGTCAATTCGCTAGGTGTAGTAAAGTCCAAAATAGATGCACTGAGCATACTCATATAAGAGTTGTCATCCAAAGTAAGTGCAATACCAAAACGATCGTTATAAATCAGGTAATAATCCCACTCTTTAATGCGGAAACCGGAAGCCTTAATATCACTTCTGCGATATTCTTTTATCAAACTGGTTGCGTACCCGGCCTCAGTCAGCTGCCCCTGCGCATCTAAGAGAGGCCCCTTTGTTAATACATGTTCCATAATACATCCCGCCCATCACAATATAATCCTATAATATTATGTTATCATATTAGAACCCATATTGACAAGACTCTTGTATTTGATGTAATCCTCTTCTATAATAAATCTATAAATGATTCTATCTTCAAACAAAAAGGGGCGAGGCAAATGTATACCTGGGATGAACTGGAACGCAGTATTGTCAATTGCGGGCGTTGTATGCTATGTAAAAAGCGAATACAAGCAGTACCCGGCAAAGGAAATCATTCTTCACAAATTATGCTAGTAGCAGAAGCCCCCGGCAAACAAGAAGATTTGCAAGGCATTCCCTTTGTAGGGCCTGCTGGCAAGGTACTAGATATTCTCCTTACATCAGCCGGGCTCAACCGCAAGGACGTATATATCACCAACATTGTTAAGTGCCATCCGCCTGGCAATCGTGATCCGCTTCCTGAAGAACAAGAAACTTGTATGCAATATCTACGTGCAGAAACCACACTTTTGCACCCACCGATAATTGTATGCTTAGGTCGCATAGCAGCACAAAAGCTTATCTCCCCTAATTTTAAGATTAGCCGTGAACATGGTATGTGGACACACCGAAAAGGCTATTGGATGACGGCTGTATATCATCCATCTGCGATATTACGTGACCCTGCAAAACTAGAAGAAGCCAAGCAAGATTTTCAAAGCATTATATCTAAAGTACGAGAAATTGAGGAAAGTAAATACCCTTTGTAATACTGAATTTAATTATAATTATAAAACACCTGATATATTTATCCGCTAAACATTAACTGAGCAGATAAATGATATCAGGTGTTTTGTTATTGCATACTATTTCTCGGGACGCTGGAGACATCTTCCCCTACACATTACATCAAATTTTCATTCTTTACAAACCTCAGAATACTTTTTACCCTCTTTTCTTGTTCAGAAACTCTAACCGCTGTAATGCATCTTTGTCATCCGGTGCATATTCTAACGCTTTACGCAAATCTGCCTCTGCTTCGTCATAACGCCCCAGTACTGTATATAAACTGCCTCTGCCTTTATAGGCATAGGTATAGTATGGGTCCAATGCTAAAGAAGCATTGAAGCTCTCTAAACTCAGTTCCCATTCTTCCATTTTAAAATAAAGGTTACCCTTATCTTTGTGAATGATAGCCGCAGAATAAGGAGACAACTCTAATACACGGTCAAACCCTGCCAAAGCAGACTCAAACTCTTCCATATCCATCTCAATCAGCGCTTTGTCCCAAATCGCCAATGCATAATTTGGATTGATAGCAAGCGCCGCATTGTAATCTTCCAGCGCAACTTCGATATCCCCCATGTTCAGATACAATAGCGCACGGTTGTAGTAATAGCCTTCGTCGTTCTGCTCCAATGCGATGGCTTTGTCATAATCTTCTAACGCTTTGCCATAGTCTTTCAAACTATGATTATAAATATTGGCACGGTAAAAATATGCCTGTGATTGATTTTCATCTAACTCTATGGCTTTTTGAAACCACTCCAACGCTTCGTCGAAACGTTCATAGTTTTTTGCCATGGTACCATTTTTTAATGCTTCTTGATAATTCATAACACAAATCCCTCCCGAATTCTGCTAGAGTTGTTGTTATAGTTTATACACGAAAAGCTTTATTTGCTAAACATTATTCACCAAAAATCTTTTTATTTAAGGCTAACCCAGTCGGAGTCACAGCTAACCCACCACGTGCAGTTTCACGCAAACTTTCCGGCAAGCTCCGCCCTACCGCACCCATTGCAGTAATTACTTCGTCCACTGGGATTACGCTTTTTACACCAGACAGCGCCATATCAGCCATTACCATTGCCAACGATGCGCCCAAAGCATTGCGTTTAGCACATGGCACTTCCACCAGCCCTGCTACCGGGTCACATGCTAAGCCCATTACATTTTTGATAACCATAGCACAAGCTTCACCTGCCTGCTCTGGCGTACCACCGCGCAGCTCTACTGCTGCTGCTGCTGCCATAGCCGATGCAGCACCACACTCTGCCTGACATCCGCCTACCGCACCGGATACCGATGCTCTATGCGCAATAACCATCCCTACTCCGGCACAGGTCATCAACGCTTCTGCAATCTGTTCATCACTCAAGTTGTCCAGTTCCTGTATTTTTTTCAGGACACCGGGTACGATACCGCAAGACCCTGCTGTTGGGCAAGCCACAATACGACCCATAGTTGCATTCACCTCAGCCACTGCCAGAGAATAGCTTACAGCCTCCATAATGTTTCTTCCGGATAACAAATTAGGTTGTACTGCACAATAGTCATGCAATGTTTTTGCCTCTCCGCCAATAAGCCCTCCTTTGGAGCGTTTTGGTTCTTCCAAGCCTGTACGTACAGACTCTTTCATAACATGCCAATTGTGTTTCATTTTTTCTACGACTTCTTTTTCGGATATTTGCTTTGTTTTTGCTTCATATTGAATCATAGCATGACCAATAGTACATTTATTTTCATGGGCCATCTGAATCAATGTTTCTATAGAACCGATCATATGTGATACCTCTCCTGTCAAATAAAAGTTAGAATGGTTTTACGAATTTAACATCTAATACCGGCTGCATATCACGAATTTCCTGAAGTGCAGTTTCTGATACACACTGGTCTGTCTCAATAATCATATATGCTACTGTGTTTTTTTCCTGACGGAACACTTTCATCGCCGCAATATTGATACTATAATCCAACAATACACCGGTAATCATATGAATCACCCCAGGCTGATCCATATGGGTATCAATAATAGTCGGATGTGCACCGGAAATTTCTACCGGGAAGCCATCCAATTCGGTTATCAATACTTTACCACCGCCAATAGAACATCCTACCACTTCTTTCACACTGCCATCAGATAATTTCATAATAAATTTAGCTGTGTTGGCATGATATCCTTCGCCTAAATCAGTCGCTACAAACGCATAACGCAAATTTGCTTCTTCGGCATGACGGAAAGAATCACGAATACGAACGTCATCGGTTTCCATGCCCAACAAGCCCCCCAACAACGCCAAATCCGTACCATGACCTTTATATGTTTTGGCAAAAGAGCCGTGCAACAAGATCTCTACTTCTTGTGGCAGTTCTTTGGCAATGGCGCGAGCAAATCGGCCCAAACGCACCGCTCCTGCAGTATGAGAACTGGACGGCCCAACCATTACCGGCCCAATAATATCAAAACAGCTGTACTCGCTCATAGAATATGCCTCCTGTCTATTCGCACTCAAATTTTTATACTATTATTTTACTATGATTGCATTAGACAGGCAACAAAAATCATTGTTACTCTGTTTCAATGATTTTTATATCACGGAAAAAATACTGTATAATTTCTTCAGCACTTTTGCCTTGCTCCGCCAAAACACGAGCGCCCCATTGGCTCATACCTACACCATGACCATACCCTTTGCCTTTTACATAAAGTATATCGCCACGAACCGCAATCTCCTCTATTAAATTTGATTTCATTTTTTCTCCGCCTAAAGCCAATCGAATCGCCTGTGCACCTACTGCTACATTATCAAACTGAAGAGTTTCCGCTCTGCCTGTGGGACCTTGTTCTGTTATTTTCACACTGTTATAGTGTTCTCTGCTTATACCTGTAACGGCTGCAATCGCTTTTGTCACTTCTGTCATAGCAAACTCTGCTTCCCAATTTGTATTGGGATTTTCCAAATGATTTGTACCCGGATCCTCTACACTTTGAATATATGGCGTTTCTTCCTTATCATACGCCAAACCTTCTTCGGCTGTTGCTGCTGTTACACCGCCTCCATCGGCAAAAAACCACGCTTTAATTAACTTATCTTTATACACCACGACTTCATTTTCTGTATCATCCACAGCATCACGAATGGCATCGTTAATTTTAGCAGCATCATATGCTTGAAACTCATGAATGTCGGTAGAAGCATCGACATTACGTTCTGCCAACGCCCCCTGCTCCATCTTTTCCAATGTAAACGTACGTGCTAAAATAGCCTGCGCCTTTAATGCTTCCTGTGGCCATGTATTGTCCATTTCTCCTGCCACTACACCACATAAATATTCTTCCAATGTCATCTCTGCCACATTATCGGTTTCATGCTGATAAAGCCGAATCACCGTATCATCAGTAGGCCAGCTCTGTACAGTTTTATTTTCTTCACCACATCCTGACAATAAGCTGATACACGCAGCACAAAGCATAAACAGTACCAGTATAAATTTATCTTGTTTTTTGTTACATCTAATGATCTTCATAAAAAAACCTCCTTTGCAGAAAGTATTCCACAAAAGAGGATTAATTAATCAAGTAATTTAGTCGATTTCCTGACCTTCTAATAATCGATACATATTTTTCGCATCTTCGGCACGAACATTTTCTTTTACTTCTAAAATTTCTGCACGCACTTTGCGCTCACCGAAGCCAATCTCTAAAATATCACCGATTTTTATTTCTGCGCCAGCTTTTGCAACCTTCCCATTGATTTTCACTTTGCCGCCATCGCATACATCTTTCGCTACAGTTCTACGTTTAATAATACGAGATACTTTCAAATATTTATCCAGTCTCATGGTTTTCACTCTCCTCGTTATGTGCTCATTTTATGATCTCTTATTGTATTATTATACCAGTAGTAACTAAACTTAATCAACAAAAAAATCCGCTGATAGAAATCAGCGGATTGTCTGCTTACTTTTACACTTCAATAAACAGCAAGCGGATTAGTTTTTCTGAGCTACAACGTCTTTCAGACCTTTACCAGCTTTGAAAGCAGGAACTTTTGTTGCTGGAATTGTGATTTCTTCTTTGGTCTGTGGGTTCTGTGCTTTACGTGCTTTACGTTCTCTTACTTCGAAAGTACCGAAACCAACCAGCTGTACTTTTTCACCGTTTTCCATGCTTTCGGTGATTGCTGCCAATACAGCGTTTACAGCTTTTTCAGAATCTTTTTTTGTTAAGCCAGATTTTTCGGCAACGCTTGCCACTAATTCAGTTTTATTCACTGAAAATCCCTCCTAAAAATATGGATAATATTATTACATCGTAGACTTTTCTTTAGCGCCGGAAGTATTGTATCATACTTTATCCGAAAACAAAAGCCCCAATGAAAGAAACTTGTAAAAAATATGCGAAAATCTTTAGTTTTTCGACTCTTCCGCTTTGCTTTTTTCCCACAAAACATCTAATTCTTCTACAGTATAATTGCCAAAGTCCTTTTTGTCTAGCATTATTTTTCGTTCCATTGCACAAAATCTGTTTACAAATTTGTCTACTGAACGACTGAGTGCTTGTTCCGGATCTACTTTCGCAAAACGTGCCAAATTTACCGCTGAAAACAGCAAATCTCCCACTTCATCTTCCACTTTGGCACTGCCTACACCTGCCTGTGCAATAGCCTCATCAATTTCAGTGATTTCCTCTACAATTTTTGCCTTTGGCCCTTCTATACTGTCCCAGTCAAACCCAACTCGATGTGCTTTTTGCTGTACCTTTTCTGCTTTCATAAGTGCAGGTAACGTTGGCGGAAGTTTGCCCATAATGCTAGAAACTTCTTCCCGGACTTCCGCACCTTTTTCTGCTTTTTCCTGCTTTTTGATGGCTTCCCAATTGCTCAGCACAGCCTCCGCATTGTCCGCTTTTACATCGCCAAAAATATGCGGATGACGTCGAATCATTTTCGATGTAACAGCCTCTACCACATCGTTAAAATTGAATGCGCCCGACTGTTCTGCTAGTTTCGCATGAAACACAATTTGTAAGAGCAAATCACCCAATTCCTCTTTCAAATGCTCCATATCGTTGCTGTCAATAGCTTCAATTACTTCGTGACTCTCTTCCAAAAGGTTTTTACGCAAAGACTGGTGTGTCTGTTCTTTATCCCACGGACATCCGTTTTCCCCCAAAAGCGTATTCATCACATTGGTCAACGGCGTTACTTCATAGTTCATATACTATTCCCTCACTAATTTCAGTTTTAACAGCAGTGTCGCTAATTTATTGCCCAGTTTTGGCACTTTGCGAATAATTTCAAGGCTCACACCGCCAATAGCCAAAAGCACTGCAAAATATGCACAGCCACCAATTGCAATAGATGCAAGTGTCGCCAAGCCATTACTATCTAACAGCATATAAATGCCGCTATAGCTTGCCAGTACCAGTACCGCCATCACAACAACACTAATCAGCGGTTTGACAACATGATATCTGCTGCTGAGCCATCCCCAGCCGATTTTTCTAGATACCTGATACACATTGTTTCCAGCTGCTACTGCAAACCCAATCACACTGCCAATGGCTGCGCCGCGAATGCCAACAGCAGGCATAGCAGTCAATGTAAAAGTCAGCAGAATTTTGATAGCTGCGCCTATCAAAAGACTATACATTGGCACCATGGCCTTACCCATGCCCTGTAATGTACCGGCACTAATCTGATACAAACCTACCACCAGCACTACCGCAGCAGACCAAAACATCGCTACACCGGCGCCCGGTTTATCATACAGCAGTTCCATGATTGGTGTAGCCAATGTCATCAAGCCCACTGTGGCCGGCAGTACAATCAAGATTGCCAACTGCATCGCATTAGCAAAAGTAACACGTACTTTTTCATTCTGCCCCATAGCCAAAGCTTCGGAAATATTAGGCACCAAGCTTGCCGCTACCGCTGTAGTTATCATAAACGGCAGA
>JAFNVD010000119.1 GCA_017383785.1 Peptococcaceae bacterium
AAAAGGTCAGGAATTAGAAGATCATTATTATGGTGCGATTAAACCTCGCATTACAGCGTTTATGAATGATTTGAATGAAGAACTGTGGAAACTGGGTGTGTTGGCTAAAACCGAGCACAACGAAGTAGCTCCTGCACAGCATGAATTGGCTCCAATTTTCACCACTACCAATATGGCGGCTGACCACAACCAGATGACTATGGAAGTGTTGAAAGATGTGGCACGTAAACATGATCTGTCTTGCTTGTTACATGAAAAACCATTCGCAGGGGTAAATGGTTCCGGTAAGCATAATAACTGGTCTATGAGTACCAATACAGGGGAAAATTTATTGAGCCCGGGCAAAAAACCGGAAGAAAATATTCAGTTTTTACTGTTCTTAACCGCAATTATCAAAGCGGTAGATGAATATCAGGATTTGCTGCGTGTATCTGTAGCTACAGCGGGCAATGATAATCGTTTGGGTGGTCATGAGGCGCCACCTGCCATTGTGTCTATGTTTTTAGGCGATGATTTGGAAGAAATCCTGAACTGCTATGAAACAGGCACTGAATACGTACCAATGGCGCGTCAGCGTATGGAGACAGGTGTTGCGGCGGTACCAAGTTTCCGCAAAGATACCAGTGACCGTAATCGTACTTCTCCATTTGCATTCACCGGTAATAAATTTGAATTCCGTATGTTAGGTTCTGCATCTTCTATTTCTGATACCAACGTGGTGATGAATACCATCGCTGCTGATGCAATCGGCTGGATTGCTGATCAGTTGGAAGGGGCGGAGGATGTAGAGGCAAAAGCCAAAGAAATTATCCGCGAAATTGCGACAAAACATAAACGCATTATTTTCAATGGCAACAACTATTCTGATGAATGGGTGCAGGAAGCGGAACGCAGAGGGCTATTAAACTTGACCAATACTGCAGATGCCATTCCGCATTTGGTAGATGAGAAAAACATTGCTTTGTTTACTCGTCATGGTATTTACACTGCGGAAGAAATCCATTCTCGTTGTGAAATTTTGCTGGACAACTATTGCAAAGTGCTGCATATTGAAGCATCGACTATGTTGGAGATGTCCATGAAAGAAATTATTCCGGCAGTAAATGCATATTTGAAAGAAGTAAGTAGCACAATTGCATCTATGAAAGCTGCGGTACCGGGGATGGTATGCTTTGCACAGGAAGATATGCTGCAGAAAATTGCTGCATTGTCCGGTGATTTGTACAAAAACACCGAGTCACTGCAGGCGGCAGTGATGAATACCGACAAGCATGAGGAAAATATCGAAGACCGTGCACAGTATTACAAAAATAATGTATTGACCGGTATGCATGAACTGCGTGCAGTGGCAGATGAATTGGAACTGCTAGTGGCAGAGGATTATTGGCCGTTCCCGACTTATGGGGATCTTTTGTTTAAAATTTAAAATGTGGGATGCTGTATGCAGTATCCTTTGCAAAAAACAGGCGACTCTACACAGAGTCGCCTGTTTTATATGACGCTACTTTTGCAATTTTATTATTAATTGTTGATATACGGCTTCGGTATCAGCCCGATCGCTGTCGCCAAATAAATAGCGTTTGCCATCATCGGTTTCCAGATAAATGTAAGGCAAAGTATTTGGGTCTACGCAGATACTGGCAGAGCCCCAAGGTGTACCGAAACGACCTTTCAGTACATTTTCCATACCGGTACCGGCAGTACGTTTCAATTTTGGTTTTTCAGCCACGTATTCCATATAGGTAATACTATCTAGTGGGACTTCGTATTCTACGCCTGTATGGGTAGAAATAATCGCTTCTGAGGTGAGTTCTATGCCTACCGGTGTGTTGTCCAGCTTATCCATCCACACGCCTAAAAATGGCATGCAAAGCAGCAATACCAAAGTAGCACCCATGAAAATCTGGCCGGATCGTTTTGCCAGGTTTACAGTAGTATTGACACCGGTTCGATTGTTGATTAACAAGCGATTGTCATTTGGGTTGTAATAAAACTGCCCCCAAATCCAATAATCATCTTCATCTACATAAAAGTCTGTGCCGCATTGTGCAGTTAATTGTTCCTGTAATTTGCGTGTTCGCATTTCAATATACAAAGTGCCGAATACAAACACAGCACTGAATGCCAATACGGTAAATAACGCCAATGAATCACTCCAGTCGGTTAACAGCATCATAATGAAGCTCAAGATTGCCATAAACCATGCACAGGCAAGCCATACTTGCCCCCAGCTTTGACGGCGAATACGTGTCAGTGCTTCGGTGAGAGCGATATTGTCATCGACCAGTTCGGCTTTGTTGCGATATAAATAGCGATACGCAAACCAGCAGAAGAGTACCATAGCAGAGTCGATGAGATAAATCAGAGCCATTGTTTTATCAAACAGGATTGGCAATAACGATAGTGCCAAAGGTACAAAAAAGATAACAGGAGACATCCATTTGATATTGTACACAGCACCGGATAATTCTACTACCCGTGTAGTAGAGGCGGCTTGTTTCCAGCCACGTTCTTCTTTTAACTGTTTTAGCTTTTTATGATGAGTGACATAAGGTACATATGGTATTACCATGGCAAACAAGAGCCAAATCATCCAAATAGTCATGGCAGTACCCGCTTTAGAAATAAACATACATGGCAGTGCAATCAATGTTACCAGTACGGTTGCTACTGTTAGCTGCTTTTTGAATGAATCCAGGATTGCAACTACTTCTTCATCTTCTCTGGCTTCTTGCGGTAATGTAACGCCCATGGATAAGTTCTTTTTAAACTTGGTTTCGTTGCGTAAGATAACAGCCATGAATGCCGGCAGCCAGATGACACAGCCCCACAGAATCAAATTCATTGTAGAAATATGAAATGTTCCTAAAGTCATAACGCTTCCTCCTCATAAAGTGTTTTGCACAGTGCCAGTGTATCATCAAGACTTAGCCCGGCCAGTCGCAATTCGCTTAAATGTAGCTTAAGCGCTTTCAGGGTTTCTTGTTGCGGACCTGACTGTGCTATATTATGGCAGACAACAGCACCGGAACGTCGGTCAGTTTGAATGTAGCCTTCCTGTTTTAATAACTGATAGGCTTTGCTGACAGTCATCATATTGATACCGCATTCTTCCGATAAGGCTCGAATGGTGGGCAGTTTTTCACCGGTTTGCAGCTTGCCTTCTGCAATACCAAGCACCACTTGATTGCGAATTTGCAAATAAATAGGCACATCAGAAGCAAAATCTAAATGCAGCAGCATACAATCACTCCTTTCTTTATTGCATTGTTTGCATTATTTATTATAATGCAAACAATGCAATGTGTCAAGTCGGATACAGTAAGCAAAAGATAAAAGAAAAAGCGTCTGCCGAAGCAGACGCTTGAAAATTCGTAAAAAACGAAATATTGGAATTAGCCAATGATTTCTTCGATTTTTGCGATGTATTCTTCTTCTTCTTTTTTACCAGCGAATTTACCTAAGAATTCACCGTCATTGAAGAACAGAACCTGTGGTACACCTTTCAGGGAGAAACGGTTGAACAGGTCTTTTTCATCTTCAACGTCTACATGGTAGAAGCCGAAGTCTTTACCTACATACTGTTTTTCGATTTCATCGATGATTGGATGAACTTCCTGACATACATGGCAGCTTTTTCTGGAGAAGATAACCAGCGCTGGCTGACCTTCATCATAAATAATTTCTTCAAATGTTGCACCGTTTAATTCTTTCATTGGAAACACTCCTCTTTATGATAATAAATTTGTTGAACTTTTCGCTATTGTGAAAAGTTTTTCGAGTTGTTACTATTATAGCACTAATCCGATAGCTTTGCAATTCCTTCTTTTGTACAAAGTATATTCAAATTATTTGTTGATACATAAATTATATCTATAGCATATAACATAAAATTATGGAGAATTGGTTTAGAACTTTTCAGAACAATAAAAACAGGGTATAATATAGCATAAGCATTATATAAACCTACTGGAGGGTACAATATGAGACTGATTTCCTGGAATGTAAATGGATTAAGAGCGTGTGTAGAGAAAGGGTTTTTAGAGTTTTTTCATGAAATAGATGCAGATTTTTTCTGTTTGCAAGAAACAAAAATGCAGCAGGGACAATTGGAACTGGATGTGCCGGGGTACCGCCAATACTGGAACAGTGCAGAGAAAAAAGGGTATTCCGGCACAGCCATCTTTAGCAAACACGAACCACTTGCTGTGACCTATGGCTTACCACAAGATGAGCACAATCATGAAGGACGTGTGATTACATTAGAAATGGCTGATTTTTATCTAGTGACAGTATATACGCCAAATGCACAGGATGGTTTGGCGAGACT
>JAFNVD010000120.1 GCA_017383785.1 Peptococcaceae bacterium
CATCATCCTCTCTGCTATCTTCTGTTTTCAGAAACAATGCCTGTTCTGCCTTTCTGCGCTTCGTAAGGCCCGCTAATTTCTTCCCATTGGCTTTGTTATAATATAGCATCGCCTGTGAAATTTCGGCCTTTGTACGTGTTTTATTCTTCGTCAGCTGGTTAATAGAGCCGACATTATACGCAAAGGACACCAGAGCATCAAACTCATTCTGTGTCCAGTGATATACGCTGTCGAACTTCTTCACATGGCTTGCGAAACGTTCCAGATCAGCAGTAAGCAAATCTTCTGCTTGTCCAGCAGTGATAGTTGTGCTGGTGGTGATTGTTTTGCCGTTAATCTTCCCGGTGTAGCCATAGCCGATTGTAGGAACACCGGCTGGGCAAATATAACCACGTAACCTGCAGTCCTCGAACTTCTTGACTAAATCAATACAGTTTTGACTGATTTTCAATGCCTGTCTCATGTTGTCATCATCCTTTTCTTCTGCCTGTAAAAACTGCAGAATATTATGCTGTTTCTGGCTGGCATTGGCGCTGCATTCGTCACAGTTCACTGCAGCAATGTGTCCACCGTCCAGCATGATTGCAAATTCCATGCCCTGTGCTTTCACATAGGCATTTACTTCCGCACCGGTCATGTTGGAAAGGTAGAACCCATACACCATGCCACCTTTTACCCCAATAGCCGTATGATTGGTTTTCCGTAAAACGTCACTGTAGTCATAAGTATTACCGCGCTGTGTAAATTTTGCGTAACCTTCCGCAGACGGATTGTAGTTGTCGAGCAAACCCATGCCAGACACGGCCCACTTGACCTGTGACAGCCTTTCTTCCGAAAAACCTACAAGTCTATCAATAGCAATACCGCCATCGTTAGAAGCAAAAATAACGCTGTCTGGATAACCGAGCCAACCATGTGCAGATAGATTACTAATCACCCTGCCATTACTAATCAGAATTGCATTTGCTTTGTTTTCATACGAGAATGTACCGCTGATGCAGTTCCGGTAGTTCTTACACGCTGCAGTGTTCTTCAGCTCTGCAACAATCACATTTTCTGGCTTTGCGGATAATATGACATTCTTACCATCTCTGATAATCATATCTCCCACCCCTTTTGGCTAGTCTCTCTTTGGACTGCTGTATGTCATAGCCTGTTCACTGTCCGTTACACCACCGGTGGTTGGGTCGATAAATACACCGAGTACAGCCACAGCAACACTGAACAACATAAAAGGATTAGCAAACAGGCTTTCCAACGCCACATACACAGCCCCCCAGCTTGTCAGATCTTCCGGACTGATTCCCATTGCGGTGAGAATCACCCCACCTAAACCAATCCAGAACCACGGATTTTTCACACGTACTTTCAAATTCATTTTCATAGCAATCATCCTTTCTAATCTCCGCAGCAGTGTTCACGAATTTCATTGATGCGATGATGGGCCTGCTTTGTGGATTCTTCCACCGCAGTCAGCCGCATCATCACTTCTGTGTGCTGCTGTTCCTGCCGGTCAATTTTTTTATCAATGCCATCTACCTGTCCTTTAATGTGCCCCAGCTCTACAAGCACAGTGCCTTCCTGCTTCCCTTCGTTTTTTGATGCCGACATTC
The DNA here is from genome assembly GCA_017383785.1 of Peptococcaceae bacterium. Taxonomy (GTDB): domain Bacteria; phylum Bacillota; class Peptococcia; order Peptococcales; family Peptococcaceae; genus UBA7185. The sequence goes on from JAFNVD010000120.1 coordinate 1,614, forward strand.
GTCCGGCATAAAATACAAGAAAGGCAATGAGCACAGAAGCCATTGGCGTAAGTTCGTTCAATTGTTCCATGAAAACTACCACCCCCAGGCAACACAAAAAGCACCCGAAATACCCGGATGCTTTCATGTAATTATAATTATAATTGTGTCTATATTTATAAATATGTATATAATTATATTTATAAATATATTTATATTTATACACTTATAGGCACCACAATATACGATTACCCTTGTTCTAAAGCAGCAACACGTTCATCTAAAGCAGTAATACGTTCATCTGAATTATTCAACTGCTCCTGCAGTTGCGATACTGTAGTGGCTAACTGCGTAACAGCGGTAGATGCAGCATTTGCTGTGACCTGTGCATTTTCCCCTCTGGTTACAGATGAATAGATATTCGGCAGGAAATCGCCTAACTCGATTTTGTTATAACGCTTCAATAAAGCATCGTACTCATAAGAGATAACCTTTGCTTTTTTGCTAAAGTTCATCTTGCGATTGCGAACAGTTACCACATCACCCAGATATACTTCCTCCAGAATGGCATAGTCTTTGTATTCCTCTGTGTTCTGCAGCAGCACAAAGTCAGCCTTGATATTCACTGTTGGCAAATCTGCACCGGCATCAAACAAAGCCTGCGCTTCTGCTCTTAACTGTGATGCGCTGGTTGTATCTGTGTTCTGGTAGACAGCAATTTTTGGATGCGCATAGTCACCCACTTTGTCACTGTCTGCAGAGCCATACAGCACATCATTTGCACCGAACAGCATATAGCGTGTAACTACTGTGGAAATATCCTCTGTCACCGTTAAACCTGTGAGATTCTTACCATATGAGATTACATATCCTCTGTCCTCACCCATCGCCAGAAGCATCTCCGCATTATAGCCATTTCTAGATAACTCACCGCCGAATGCATCAATAAACGATGGCGTTTCTTCATCTCCTGCACCCAGCAGAATTTCTACAGGATTTTTCAGCGATTGCTTCACCGTTCCGCTGACTTCAATATCTGTAGAGAATGAAAACTGTGTGCTATACTGCAGATTGTTTTTTATCTCATCCAGAACCACCTGCGCTGTACCTGTGGAATTGATGCTGCGCACAAAGTTATCCAGCAAGTCATAGAAGATATGTCTTGCTTTTACTTTTATCTCGCTCATCTCTGGCTCGATATTGTAAATGCGGAATGGTTGCTTACCTTTTGGTGTGTCAGCTAATATAACCTTGTCCACAATCAGTCGCTGCCATTTACCGGTTGGATCATACGGATGAATCATTTCTAACTCATAAGCACCGTTTAATTCCTCGGTAATAACACAAAAGGATGGCAATATGCCACCCTCTTTAATGGTGTAGGTCTTATCATAAACTGTTATCATAAGCCTCACCTGTGATTTCTTCATAATCAGCTTCTGTTAATTCTCCAGCCTGTACGAATACGGCAACATCCTCTTTACTGTAGATTCCGTTCTTATACCATTTCTGAATAATAGTTTTTGACATAATCTACACCTCCAACTGATTCAGTTTTGCCATGATTTTTGCTTGATTTAACAGAATTTCGGCTTGAATAATTTCTTGCTCTGTAGGCTCGTATACGGTTTCTGGCTGTTCTACTTCTAACCATTTGCCGTTATTATATTGTTTACCTAATAACGATACATCGTAAAAATCAATCGGTATTATAGTCGGTTTATCAACTTTACCCGATAAGTCAGAAACGGCTTTACAAATATTGTTTTCGTCTAGCTCTGCATAGTAGTGCATATCATATCACCTCATCAATAAAATTCTACAACTTGATACGGTATAGTAACTACAACATTACCAGTTGCACCTCGTTGAGCGGTAACAGTTGTAGAATCTGTAAGCACTAAATGCGTTAGAGTGTACATACCGTCCTGTCCACCATTTGACGTCAGATAACCAGTGGACAATACAATAGACTTAGAAATATCAACTGTAGATATAGTGGCGGTAGCGGTATTTACAGTACCAGCTAAAGTGATTAAACCACGCTGTACACTTTTTACGCTTCCTTTTGGTAATTTGTCAATTAACTCATTCAACGGTTCGACAACTTCAAACAGTGTATTACCTTCACTACTCAACCCAATCCTATCCAGCACTTCATTTACAGATGAATTTTTCAGCGCTGCAGCGTTTACGCCATAGAGATATTCGAGCATTTGCCAGAATGTTGCGATTTTTGCTTCTGCAGCTACTTCTCCCGGCTGACCGAACAGTTCCACCATGCTCTGCATTAGGTCAATGCTTTGGTAGAGATTCTGAAACAGCACCACCAATGCTCCATATTCATTGCTGCTTTCAATACTGCCATCACTGCGCAGAGATTCTGCTACGAAAATTTTGAATATCTGTGTGGTCAGAATTTGTGTATTCTCATACCATACAG
>JAFNVD010000121.1 GCA_017383785.1 Peptococcaceae bacterium
AATGGGTCTACAGTTGCGCAGCCTTCATCGTAGATAATTTTGGTACCTAAACCACGACCGCCGATGAATTTTTTTGCTACTTCAGGATCAAGATGTTCTACGGTAACGGTACCGGTAGTCAAATTGATACGAGCAATTTTTTCATGATATGCGTATGCCATATACATGACCTCCTGTAAAATAAATTAATATTGTGAAATATAGTGCAAATTTAAACTACACTTTATAAGCTTATTATAAGGAGTTTCCCTGTGTTTGCAATGTAAACGGCAGATAATTGTGCGAAATGATACGAAACAATCTTAAATAACACATATGAAAAAACATGACATGCTATTGCGAAAAAAAAACTAGCTGTTATAATGGGATTATACTATGTGAAAAAATGCATTTGTGAAAAGAAGCATTTGCACAAAAGATGTATTTGCACAAAATGCATTTGAAAAATGGCGTGAGGGAGGGAGTCGATTGAAACAGAATAAATCGTTGTCAACGCAGGAAGTAGCAGATATTTTACATGTCAGTAAATCCACCATTTATGAATTGATTCGCAAAGGAGAAATTCATTCTTATAAAATTGGGCGTAAAGTACGGTTTACTCAGGATGATGTGGATGCATACATTGCCCGTTCTCGTCATGAACATTCGACCAGACCGGTGAAAAACATTGATACCCATTCTACATTGCTGACACCGGAGCAGAACGACACACCGGAGGTGATTCTCGCAGGGCAGGATGTGGTATTGGATATCCTAGCCAATTATCTGCAAGAGGAAGATGTTGCCGTTGGTCGTACCTATTTATCCGGATTTGAGGGGCTCTTATCGTTGTATCAGGACCATGTACATGTGGCGGCATGTCATCTATATGATGGCAAAGAATACAATACCGCTTATGTACAGCATTTATTGCCGGGGGTACCTGCCGTTTTGGTCAATATCAGTTATCGCATGCAGGGCTTTTATGTACAGGCCGGCAATCCAAAGCAGATAAAAGGCTGGCAGGACTTAAAACGGGACGATATTACCATTCTCAATCGTCGTGCAGGATCCAGTGCTCGTATTTTACTGGATTTACAGCTAAAAAAACTTGGCCTTAGCAGTGCCTCTATAAAAGGCTATGACAAAATTATGAAATCTCATTTGACCATGGCTGCATCGGTGGCAAATGGGGAGGCTGATTTGGCTATTGGTACCGAACGGGTTTCCCGACAAATGGATGGCATTGATTTTATTCCGTTAGAAGAAGAACGGTTTGATATTGTGATCAAGAAAGCGTTGTTTGATACAGAACCGATACAAAAATTGATGCATGTATTAAACAGCCGAGCGTTTCGTATTGAAATTTCTCATTTCTCAGGAAATGATTATCGTGATTTAGGAAAAATAATTGCGGAGGTTTGATATGCTGTATGTAAAAACACCGGAAGAAGTTCTGGATTTGATACAAAACACATTTTCAGCTGTTGCAGATGTGGAATATGTACCTCTTGCTTCTGCCATTGGCCGTGTATTGGCAGAGGATATAGCGGCTGAGGAATATGTACCGGATTTTAATCGTTCTACAGTAGATGGCTATGCTGTGCACGCGCGAGATACCTTTGGATGCAGCGAAGCTATTCCTGCCATGCTGCCGGTAGCCGGTGAAGTGCTGATGGGGCAGGCGGCAGACTTTGTACTGCAAATGGATGCATGTTGTATTGTACCTACCGGTGGTGCGTTGCCGGAGGGTGCAGACAGTGTGGTGATGGTGGAATACACCGAAAACTTCGGTGATGGACTCATTGGCATCGGCAAGAGTGTTGCGCCGGGGGATAATGTCATTTTCCGAGGGGACGATGTATATCCGGGCAAAGTGGTCTTACAAAAAGGTCGTGTACTGGGCGCACAGGATATTGGTGCATTGGCTGCCATCGGTAAAGTGTCTGTACCGGTACGCAAAAAATTATTGGCCGGGATTATTTCTACCGGTGACGAACTGGTACCGGCAGAGGAACAGCCAAAACACGGACAGGTGCGAGATGTTAATAGCTATATGCTGTCGGCTATGATGGAGGCATTTGGGGTACAGACTATCAATTATGGCATTGTAATCGATGATACTGCGTTGCTTTCTGAAAAAATGGCACAGGCTGTGACCGAGTGTGATTTGGTGCTGATTTCCGGAGGCAGCAGTGTAGGTGTCAAAGATGCCACCTGCAGTATGATTGAATCTATGGGAGAACTATTGGTACATGGCATTGCTATGAAACCGGGGAAACCAACGATTTTGGGTAAAGTACAGGAGAAACCTGTATTTGGCTTACCGGGGCATCCGGTAGCGGCTTATTTCGTAGCCAAATTGTTTGTATTGCCGTTGGTAGGGATTCTGATGGAACGCACTATGACACAATACACCGTCACAGCGGTATTGAGTGAAAGCCTCAGTGCAAACCAGGGACGAGCACAATATCAATGCTGTCATTTGGCACAGCAGGATGGGCAGGTCATTGCTTATCCGATTCGTTCCAAATCAGGACTGATCACTACATTGGCAGGGGCAGATGGGTATTTCTCTATTGCACGAGATTGCGAGGGTCTGCCAAAAGGCGCACAAGTACAGGTAGTAGTGAGTATAGGAGAATAAATCTTTAGGAGATAACTACAATGGGATTTGAATATTTAACAAATATTCCGCTAGAAAAAGCGCAAGAGGAATATTTAGCACTATTAAAACAGAACGGGTTTGCACCGAAAACAGAGATGATTCCTGTATTTGAAGCCTGTGGACGTATTACTGCAAAGCCGGTGTATGCCCATATTTGTGCACCCCATTATGCTGCCAGTGCTATGGATGGCATTGCGGTAAATGCACGGGACACATTCGGTGCTACCGAAACAACACCGCTTATTTTAAATACCAATCAATATGTGGTAGTCGATACCGGTGACCCAATCCCGGCAGACTGTGATGCGGTAATTATGGTAGAAGAACTGGTACACAACGAGGATGGTACCATTACCATTCATGGAGCGGCTGCGCCGTGGCAGCATATCCGTCAGATTGGCGAAGATATTTGTGTCGGTGAAATGATTTTACCTGCACTGACCGAGATTTCCCCTTCTGCCATTGGTGCTATGATTGCAGGCGGTGTGTTAGAAACGGAAGTCATTGGCAGACCTGTGGTTGGCATTATTCCTACCGGCGATGAAATTGTACCGCCATGTACTGATCCAAAACCGGGTGATATTCTGGAATTCAACAGCTCTATTTTTTCTGCTATGCTGAATGGCTGGGGTGCAGAGGCTGTGGTATATCCAATCGTGCCCGATAATTTTGATGCGATTTTGGAAATGGTAGACAAGGCGTCTGCCGAATGTGATATGGTTATTTTGAATGCAGGTTCCTCTGCCGGCAGAGAAGATTATTCTGCCAAGGTAATTGCATCATTGGGTGACGTATTGTATCACGGTATTGCCATCAAGCCGGGCAAACCTGCGATTTTAGGCTGTCGCGGTGCAGTGCCAATCTTGGGTGTACCGGGATATCCTGTATCCGGTATCATTGTGATTGAAGAATTGCTGAAACCGTTAATTGATCATTGGCTGAAAGTGCCTGCAGTGCAGAAACAATATGTAAAAGCGGTACTGACACGACAGATTGTGTCAGGGTTAAAATACAAAGAATTTGTGCGCGTGCGCATGGGGTATGTAGGCGACAGACTGATGGCATCTCCGCTGAGCAGAGGCAGCGGTGTGGTGACTTCCTTTATGAAAGCAGACGGTATCTTAGAAGTGCCGCAAGGCTTAGAAGGCTATGAAGCCGGGGCTGAAGTAGAAGTGCGTCTGTTGTGCAGTGTGGAAAAACTAAAAAACACACTGGTAGTCATCGGCAGCCATGACCCGCTTTTGGATGAAGTGGGGAATATGCTTCATGTAACAGATGAGAGCATGTATATGAGCTCCTCCCATGTAGGGTCTATGGGTGGCATTATGGCCATTCGCCGTGGGGAAGCCCATATGGCAGGATGTCATTTATTAGACACTGTGACCGGGGAATACAATTTGGCCTTTATGAAAAAGTATTTCCCGAAAGGTGATGTCAAACTGGTGCGTTGTGTAGGCCGTCAGCAGGGGTTGATGGTAGCCAAAGAGAACCCATTGGGGATTCAAACCTTTGCCGATATTGCCAAAGACGGCGTACGCTATGTCAATCGTCAGAAAGGCTCCGGCACACGGATTTTGGCTGATTATTTGTGCAAAACAGAAGGAGTCGACCCGCAAGCTGTGTATGGATATGATCGAGAAGAAATGACCCATACTTCCGTGGCAGCCCAGATTGCAAACGGCAGTGCAGATGCCGGTATGGGGATTTATTCTGCTGCCAAACTGTATGATTTAGACTTTATTCCAATCTGTATCGAAGAATACGATTTGATTGTTTCCGACTATGCATGGAACACGCCGATGGTACAGCAATTGATGGAAATTTTGAAAAGCGATGCATTCCGTCAGAAAATGATGGAGTTGGGTGGATATACTGTAGAGGGAGCCGGAGAATTACGTGCTTATGAAGGATAGCGCTGTAAATGAACAAATTAAGTACGATGTTGCAATCATTGGCGGAGGCATATTAGGCTGTTTTGCGGCGCGAAACCTAATGCGGTGGAATGTGTCTGCGGTGCTCATTGAGGCAGAGGATGATGTATGTAAAGGTATTACCCGTGCTAATTCGGCAATTGTGTATACCGGTTATGACAATAAGCCCGGCAGTCTCAAAGCAGCCCTTACGGTACAAAGCAATCGCGACTTTGCTAAGTTGTGTGAGGAATTGGATGTACCATTTTCTCGATGCGGGTCATTGTTAGTTGCATTTGATAGCGAAGCAGAGACGGTATTGCAAAAAAAATATCATAATGGTATTCGTAACGGTGTAAATGGGCTGAAACTGTTAAGCGGTGCAGAAGTATTGGAACTGGAGCCAATGCTTTCAGCAAATGTCCGGGTTGGGCTGTATGCTCCGGATACCGGCACTGTGAATCCGTGGCAATTGGGCATTGCAGCCTGTGAAAATGCCATGGCTAATGGCTGTGACGTATGGTGCAATGAAACTGTATCAAACATTGTTCGAAGCGAAAACGGGTATTGGATTACCACAAGTAATAAAAAGGTGCATGCAAAAGCAATCATCAACTGTGCCGGGCTTTCTGCAGATCAGGTACAGAATCTGCTGTATCCTGCGGAAGTATCTTTGGATTTTGACGGTGCCGATTATCTGGTGATGGATAAAGCTATTGCAAAGCCCAAGCATGTTATTTTTCATGAAACAGCGGAAGGCAAAGGCATTACTGCAGTGCCATGCACAGAAGGAAATTTGCTGCTAGAATCTACCGCCAGAGCATTGACCGTGCCCTTTGCTTCCACATTAGAAGGAATCAGGTCTGTAAAAGATACAGTAAAAGCGGTATTGCCGCAAGTAGATACGACGAAAGTAATTCGTTCTTTTGGTGCGGTACGTCCAAATTTGCGAGGTAGAAACGGTGAGAATATTTCCGATTTTTATATAGGCAATCCTGCACCGGATTTTTATAGCCTTATAGGTGTTAAAACACCGGGGCTTACCTGTGCCGATGCATTGGGACGATCTGTTGCAGAAAAAGTTGCAGTGTATTTGCATGCAGAGGAAAATACAGCATTTTCGCCTGTGCGCAAAGGCATTGCCAAAACCGATGGGCAAATTATTTGCCAATGTGAACAAATCACCAAAGGTGAAATCATAGAAGCAATAAAACGAGGTGCCACGACGGTAGATAGTATAAAGCGCCGTGTGGGCACCGGAATGGGCCGCTGCCAGGGAAGCAGATGTACCTATGCCATTGAACGGCTGTTGGAGGAAGAAATCCATGGAGAAAACGTGCGTAGAGCAAAAGAAACAATATGATATACTCATCATAGGTGCCGGTGTGGCAGGGCTTTCTGCTGCTAAATCTGCGTACGAACTGGGATGCCGCAGTATTTTGGTGGTAGAGCATACAAACTATTTGGGCGGGATTTTGCATCAATGTGCCCATTATGGATTTGGAGATGGTCTTAATGGGCCCGAGTATATCCAAACCCTGCTGGACGCTTTTCCAAATGAGTTAGAGTATCGCTTAAATACTACGGTGATTGGCATACATGCAGATAAAACTGCTGTACTTTCCTCAGCAGAATATGGCGTACAAACGATTTGCTTTTCGCAATTAATACTGGCTGCAGGCTGTCGCGAAATACAGGCCGGAGCATTAGACATTGCTGGGACAAGGCCTATGGGTGTATATACCGCAGGACAAATGCAGGAAATGATAAATGTATATGGAATATTGCCGCAGAGTCCTGTTGTCATATTGGGTAGTGGAGATATTGGGCTTATTATGGCTAAACAGATTGCTGAGATTGGTGGAGAGGTAGCACTGGTGGAGCAAAACAGTGTATTGGGCGGTCTAGAACGCAATCAATGGGGGATAGAACAATATGCGATTCCTGTATATTTTGACACTACGATTACAGAATTGCACGGTGAAAAACATTTGAGTGCGGTTACATTGGGAAACGGAGCAGAGCTTCCGTGCAAAACATTACTGATTGCAGTCGGGCTGATACCAAATCAGGAACTGCTCGATGGTATTGGCCATCCCGATTGGCTGCATTTGTGCGGGAATTGCAATAGAATACATGCTATGATAGAATCAGTAGTATATGAAGGGAAAAAGGCAGGAATTTCAGCCTGTGAGAAATTGTGAGGTGCAGTATATGATAGATAAATTTGGACGAAATATCACATATCTACGCCTTTCCGTGACCGAATTATGCAATTTACGGTGTCGGTATTGTATGCCTGCGGACGGTGTTTGCAAAAAGAGTCATACAGAAATGCTGACCGAAGATGAAATGATAGATGTGGTAAAGGCCGCAGCATCACTTGGGATTACCAAAGTGCGGATCACCGGCGGTGAACCGCTGGTCAAAAAAAATATCGTATCCATCTGTGAACGTACAGCTAATGTGGACGGCATAGAAGAAGTATGCCTTACCACCAATGCTGTGCTGTTGCCCCAATATGCCAAACCACTGCGTGATGCAGGTGTAAATCGATTGAATATCAGTTTGGATACCTTAAATCCGGAGAAATATGCATATATCACCCGCACCGGGGTGCTAGAGGATGCCATGCAAGGTATTCAGGCGGCATTGGATGCAGGGTTTGAAAAAGTGAAAATAAATGCTGTATTGATTGGTGGCTTTAATGAGGATGAAATCTCATCGCTGGCAGAGTTAACAATGCAGTATCCTATAGATGTACGGTTTATAGAAATGATGCCGATGTATGATAGCGGAGATTTTGATGAAACCGGTCTGGTACCATGTGCCAAAGTATTGGAGGTACTGCCGGAATTGCAAATTGTAAATGCATCCGACGGTGTAGCCGAGCTATATCGGCTGCCGAATGCACTGGGAAATGTAGGGTTGATTCGCCCGATTAGTGCTCATTTTTGCGGTACTTGCAATCGGATTCGGGTAACGGCTGACGGCAAATTGAAACCATGTCTCCATGCATCTACCGAATATGCATTAAAAGGCTTAAGTTTTGATGATATGAAAACAGTTATGGCCGAGGCCATTTATCATAAACCGCAGTGGCACGGTGAACTGGATACCATTCATCGCAGCCGTGCAGGGCGGAACATGAACGAGATAGGGGGATAACCATGACAGACTTTACACATTTTGATGAACAAGGCCGTGCCAAAATGGTAGACGTAGGGGAAAAACCGGAGTCCCAGCGTGTAGCAGTGGCCAGTGGCCGTGTATATGTCAATGATACCACATTTGCATTGATTAAAAGCGGCGGTATCAAAAAAGGTGATGTACTGACCGTAGCACAAATTGCAGGGATTATGGGAGCCAAACAGACCTCTAGTCTGATTCCTATGTGTCATCCTATTATGCTAAACGGTGTCCATATGGAATTACGTTTGGACGAAAGTACCAAATCAGTAGAAATTACAGCATCGGTGTCTTGTGACGGTCGTACCGGTGTGGAAATGGAGGCCCTCACCGCTGTATCTATTGCAGCGCTAACCATTTACGATATGTGCAAAGCGGTACAGAAAGACATGGTAATCTCCGATATTTGCCTGTTGAAAAAATCGGGCGGTGTTCATGGAGATTATGTGAGGGAGGCATAAATATGACCTATAAAGCAGCAGTGATTACCGTCAGCGACAAAGGCTTTCGCGGTGAACGGGAAGATACCAGTGGCCCAAATCTGGTACATCTTTTAACCGATAAAGGATTTGATGTGACTTATACATCAATGGTGCCTGATGAGGCGGAAGCCATTCAGCGAGAATTGTGCAAATGCGCCGATGAATTGGGTATAGCACTGGTACTGACCACAGGCGGCACAGGCTTTTCTCCAAGGGATATTACACCGGAAGCAACACTGGCAGTGGTAGAGCGATTGACTCCGGGGATTCCCGAAGCTATGCGGGCAGAAAGCATGCGTATTACACCAAAAGCATGCCTTAGCCGCAGCGTGGCAGGGATTCGCAATCGTACACTGATTATTAATCTGCCGGGCAGTAAAAAAGCTGCAGAGGAAAATATATTGGCAGTCATTGACCCGGTGATGCATGGTTTGGAAATGCTTTTAGGGGAAGGCAGTGCAGATTGTGCTCGATGACAAAAGGTTATTGAGCTTTCCAATATGACATGTGCTATACCGACGGTATTGCTCAATGATATAGACAGTAGCATTACAATTGTGTTAGAATATATATTGAAATGGAAATTGAAATTAAGATTAAAATCACATTTAAAGGAGGAGCATAGAAATGGAAAACGAAATGAAACAAGTTGAACTGACAGCAGAAGAATTGGATGCCCAATTAGAACGTATGCGTGAAGAATTGGGTGACGAAGAGTTTAATAAAGAATTTTATAATTATGTTATCACACATATGCAAGACAAACCGGAAATGGAAGAGTTAGTGAAAGTAGCAAAATGCATGTATGCCGATGACCTGACTGATTTGTGTGCGGATGTAGCGCTGGAAGAGGTAACCAACCCTGAATTATCCGAAGCTATTGATTACTGCATAGAAACAGAGAGCGAAGAAGCACTGAACGAAGTGCTGAATGCATTGGCATTTACCATGCTGATCGAAAGCCCGGTACTGGTAGTATTGTACCCAAATGAAGGCAAATTGATTCCTTCCTACGTAACAGCAGACGGCGAGGATGAAAATTGGATGCCAATCTTTACTGATGACAGTCACATTGCCTCTGTTTCCGGTGATGCATTGGTACGCAGTATGCCATTGGGCTGTGCCATGTACATCGCACAGTTTGATGAAACCGTAAGCGGTGTAGTAATCAACCCATGGACCCAAAATATTCGTCTGCAGGATTATGGAGTATCATCCATTACAAAATCTGTAGAAGAAATCAGAAGAAAAGTAGCGAATGGCGAATTAGATTTAATGGCTGAAAATGAATAAAATAGCTCCATACCTAAGGCATCACACAAATATGTGTGGTGCCGTTTTTAATGGGTAAAAACGCAAAATATTCACCATGTAGGGGCGTCGTTTGAGCGCCCCTATTTGTAATATGAGAAAGTTACACTTCTTGGTATAGTTCTACTTCCTGCACGCATTCATTTTTCACGCGGCCTACTAGATACTGCAATGCATCGACGACTCTTGGGCGAATATCACCGCCGATGAGCACATACATAAGGTCATCACCTACGTTCAAGGTACCTTCGTTGAGCCATACCTTTACATAATAGATGCCTTCCATCGCATAGGTATCGGCAATCACTGCATCTACTTTTTGTGCATCGTAGGAAAACTGCATACCGATTACGGCTTTGGTATCAGCTGCATCGTGGCGTACTTTGGCTTTGGCTGTTTGGCGTACTACACCATTGTGGGTGAGGTACATACCTACTTTGGCAGCGTCGGGGTGTTGTTTGGCTTCTTGGAGCCATGCATCCATAGATGGGGATGGTTTGCTCATATGTTTAACCTCCTGCGGTGAGAAATTGAATCATAAAGCGGTGATAGATGTCTGATACGTCAGCGTCTAATCCATCGAATACTACTTGTGTACGTGGTATCGGAAATCGTGCCGAATCTTTTGGCGGCACTTCTGTCAATGTGATGTGGCAATTGCCATACTGATACCCTGTATTGGTGGGAGTTACATTGGGCTGTGTATCAAAAAATGCACGGATGCGGCTTATGGATACACTCCAGAGCTCATCACGTATCATAGTCATCACCTCTTATCACAATTTGGTTTCTTATGGTTATATCATACTCTAATCTCGATGAAAATAAAAGAGAAAGCTATTGATGTTTTGAAATTACTATGATATAATCGCAATCGTAGATGAGTTGCGAAAAGGCGGTTCGGGGGGACGCGCTTTTCTGCAAGGAGTCTATACAAATTCATATCGTTTTGTAAAGCGGTGGACGAGCCTCTTTCCAAAGAAATGTAAGGTACACGTGTGGGTGTGCTGTTTTTCTGTTGGGAAAAGGAC
>JAFNVD010000122.1 GCA_017383785.1 Peptococcaceae bacterium
AATCTTTACAGAAGGTGCTGAAGCATTTGCTTCCGTAGGTACAGCTGGTTCTAAAGGTACAAAAGTATTCGCTATGGCTGGTAAAGTAAACAATATCGGTCTGGTAGAAGTACCAATGGGTACAACATTAAGAGAAATGATTTATGATATCGGTGGCGGTATCCCTGACGGTAAAGAATTCAAAGCTGCACAGACAGGTGGTCCTTCCGGTGGTTGCTTACCAGCAAGCGCTCTGGACACAGAAATCGACTTCGATACATTGGTAGCAGCTGGTTCCATGATGGGTTCCGGTGGTCTGATCGTACTGGATGAAACAACCTGTATGGTAGACATCTCCAAATTCTATCTGGAATTCACCCAGGATGAATCCTGTGGTAAATGCCCTCCATGCCGTATCGGTACAAAACGTATGCTGGAAATCCTGGAAAAAATCACTCTGGGTGAAGGCACAATGGAAGACATTGCAAATCTGGAAACTCTGGCTAAAACAATCAGTACATCCGCACTGTGCGCTCTGGGTCAGACAGCTCCAAACCCAATTTTAGCTACACTGAAATTCTTCCGCGACGAATATGAAGCACATATCGTTGATAAAAAATGTCCTGCTGGCGTATGTAAAAACCTGTTACAGTACTCCATCGACGCTGACAAATGTAAAGGTTGCACACTGTGCGCTCGCCAGTGTCCAGTTGGCGCAATTTCCGGTACTGTTAAAGAACCACACAAAATTGACAGCAGCAAATGTATCAAATGTGGTGCTTGTATGGAAAAATGTAAATTCGGCGCAATCTCCAGAGGTTAATAGAAGGGGTGATTTTAGTGGAAATGGTAAATGTTATTATCGATGGCGTTTCCGTGCAGGTGGAAAAAGGTTCTACAATTCTGCAGGCTGCACAGAAAGCCGGTATCAATATTCCAACATTATGTTATTTAAAAGACGTAAACCAGATTGGTGCATGCCGCGTATGTCTGGTTGAAGTAAAAGGTGCGAAAGCACTGCAGCCTTCTTGCGTATATCCTGTAACAGAAGGCCTGGAAGTAATGACCAACACAGCTAAAGTTCGCGAAGCTCGTAAAGGCGTTGTAGAACTGCTGTTATCTAACCACCCAGCTGATTGCTTAAACTGCGTACGTAGTGGTAACTGCGAACTGCAGAACCTGGCTCAGCAGATGGGTATCCGTAAAAATCGTTTCGAAGGCGAACAGAGCACATTCCCAATCGACGAACGCAGCGTAGCTATCGTTCGCGATCCAAACAAATGTGTATACTGCCGTCGTTGCGAAGCTGTATGTAGCAAAGTACAGGGCGTTAGCATCTTAGGTGGTATCGGCCGTGGCTTCAACAGCACTGTAGGTCCTGCATTTGGCCATGCTCTGGATGATATCAACTGCACACTGTGCGGTCAGTGTATCAATGTATGTCCAGTAGGCGCTCTGACAGAAAAAGACGATACACAGAAAGTATGGAATGCACTGGCTGATGACAGCAAACATGTTGTTGTACAGTTCTCTCCAGCTGTTCGTATCGCTATCAGTGAAGAATTTGGTCTGCCAATGGGCACAATCTCCACAGGCAAACTGGTTGCAGCTCTGAGAAGAATGGGCTTCAACAAAGTATTCGATACCAACTGGTCCGCTGACTTAACAATCATGGAAGAAGGTAACGAATTACTGCATCGTCTGCAGAATGGCGGTACACTGCCAATGATTACCTCCTGCTCCCCAGGTTGGGTAAAATTCTGTGAAAACCACTTCCCAGGCGAACTGGATCACCTGTCTTCTGCTAAATCTCCACAGCAGATGTTTGGTGCTATGGTTAAAACATACTATCCACAGACAGATGGCTTGAATGCAGCTGATATCTACAGCGTATCCATCATGCCATGTACTGCTAAAAAATTCGAAGCTGCTCGTCCAGAAATGAACTCCAGCGGCTATCAGGATGTAGATGCAGTAATTACTGTTCGTGAAATCGCTCGCATGATCAAACAGGCTGGTATCGACTTCGCTAACCTGCCAGATGAAGAATGCGATGCACCAATGGGCTTAGGTACAGGTGCTGCTACAATCTTCGGTACCACAGGTGGCGTTATGGAAGCTGCTCTGCGTACTGTATATGAAGTAGTAGTAGGTAAAGAACTGCCTAAACTGGAACTGGAAGAAGTTCGTGGTACAATGGGCGAAATCAAAGAAGCTACCATCGACCTGAACGGTACACCAGTAAAAGTTGCAGTTGTTAACACACTGGCTCGTGCAAAAGAAATTATGAAACAGGTTCAGGCTGGCACAGCTGATTACACCTTCATCGAAATCATGGCTTGTCCAAATGGTTGCGTTGGTGGTGGCGGTACTCCAATCGTTGATGCTCTGACAAGAACATTACTGACTGAAGACTATCGTGCACTGCGTGCAAAAGGTCTGTACAACGATGATGCTAACCTGCCAATTCGTAAATCTCATGAAAACCCATTCATCAAAGCAGCTTATGAAAACTTCTTAGGTGAACCTCTGGGTCATAAAGCACACGAACTGCTGCACACCCATTACACAGCTCGTAAACTGTACAATACAGAATGCGACAAATAATCTGACTGTAATATACAATTAGATCATATAAAGCAGCTCGTCGATTGACGAGCTGCTTTTTTGTGTGTTAGGTTTCGACCTGAAAAAAATGTCCGTGAAAAACTAACAAATGTGCATAAAAAGTATTGCATTTTATTTGGAAATGTGATATTCTATTCATGTTGTCGTCCACAAAGGACGCACAACTATCTCTGGAGAGTCTCTAAACTCATTAAGAGCGCCGAAGGTGTACCACAGATAGACGTATCTGTGAATCTCTCAGGCAAAAGGACAGAGCATAGAAATTCGGGTGACAGGCAACTGTCAGAAGTAATGCAATGTTCTACTCTTCCGGAGAGCTGATAAACTATCAGCTCTTTATTTTTTATGTCTGTTTCAGTAAAACCAAAAAAATAAAATTAAAATCATCGAGAAACAGACGGAGAGGAGAATAAAAAATGTTAGATTTGGTGGCAAGTATTAATGGTGTACTTTGGGGTCCGGTGTTGTTGATCTTATTGTGTGGGACAGGGATTTATTACACATTTCGACTGAAGTTTATCCAGGTAAGAAAATTTGGCGAAGCATGTAAATTATTGTTTGGTCATATTACCTTTAAAGGCGGCGAACGCAAAGAAGGGGAAATGACTCCATTTCAGGCGCTCAGTACAGCTATTGCGGCGCAGGTAGGTACCGGGAACTTGGCCGGTGCGGCGACTGCATTGGTAATGGGTGGTCCGGGGGCAATCTTCTGGATGTGGATTAGTGCGTTTTTCGGTATGGCAACTATTTACGGTGAAGCTACACTGGCGCAGACCTATAAAACTACTACAGATGATGGCGAAGTAACAGGTGGCCCTGTGTACTATATTCAGGCTGCATTTAAAGGCACTTTGGGTAAAGTGTTGGCTACACTGTTTGCAATATTCATTATTTTAGCATTAGGCTTTATGGGCAATATGGTGCAATCCAACTCCATTGGTGTAGCATTTGAAAGCGTATTTACAGCACGCGGTATTGCTTTCAACCCAATTATTGTCGGTGTTATTCTTGCTGTATTTGCAGCATTCATTTTTATCGGCGGGACAAAACGTCTTGCTGCAGTTGTAGAAAAAGTAGTGCCATTTATGGCGATGTTCTATATCTTAGGCAGTCTGTTTGTTATTTTTATGAACATTACAGAAGTTCCAAATGTTCTGCGTTTAATTGTAGAATGTGCATTTAATCCGGCAGCGGCTGGCGGTGCTGCAGTTGGTATCACTATTCAGCAGGCAGTTCGTTATGGGGTAGCTCGTGGTTTGTTCTCTAACGAAGCCGGTATGGGTTCTACACCACATGCACATGCACGTGCAGCAGCAAAAAATCCTCATGAACAGGGTCTGGTTGCTATGCTGAGCGTATTTATCGATACCTTTATCGTATTAAATATGACTGTATTTGTAATCTTAACATCCGGTGTTTGGGATAGCGGTGCTACAGGGATTGCATTGACACAGAGTGCATTCGTATCTGTTATGGGCGGTTTCGGTGACATTTTCGTAGCATTGTGTTTATTGTTCTTCGCAGGATCTACCATTTTAAGCTGGCATTTCTTTGCAGCTGTAAACGTAAAATGGCTGTTTGGTGAAGCCGCTGTAAAAGTATATTCCTCCATCGTATTGATTTTTATCGTGGTTGGTTCCACTTTAAAAGTAAATCTGGTATGGGAACTGGCTGACTTATTCAACGGTTTAATGGTATTCCCGAACTTACTGGCACTGTTGGCATTGTCCGGTGTTGTTGCAGCAAGCAGCAAAAAATTCGACAAGAAAAATTAACAGTATTCTATTCATAAACGATGACAAACGGTTTTTGCGGCCCGAATCAAGAAAACGCGTTATCAAAAGAATATAACGAATCAGGCAGGAGCTTATGCGTTTGATATGCTCCTGCTTTTTTTGTATGGTATTATTGCAAAAAAAGCAGGGGAAATATTATGAAAAACAGAAATGATAGTATAATAAACATCATGTATATAAAAAGATATACCATGAAATAAAAAGGAGACTCATTATGCAAACAACACTTATCATTATTGCAGTATGTATGATAATTTCTGCGTTTTTTTCTGCTTGCGAAATGTCATTTTCTTCTGTAAACCGTGTACGAATCAAAAGCATGGCAGAGCAAGGTAACAGCAAAGCGCAAACTGTATTAAAAATGCTAGACAACTATGACAATTTGCTTTCTACTATTTTAGTAGGGAACAATGTCGTAAATATTTTGTGTTCCTCCATGGCTACCGTATTGTTTATTGCACTTTTGGATGAGGCGCGCGGTCCTGGGGTTGCTACTATTGTGACCACCGTTGTGATTTTGCTGTTCGGTGAAATTTCACCAAAAAGCATTGCCAAAGAATCACCGGAGAAATTTGCTATGGCTTTGGCATCTATATTAAATGTCATTGTTAAACTGTTCACTCCAATCAACTGGCTGTTCGGTTTGTGGAAAAAGATGCTGTCTCTGATTATCAAAAAAGGCGATGAGCAAGGTATCACAGAGGCAGAGCTGCTTACCTATGTAGATGAAGCGCAGCAAGGCGGTGGCATTGATGAGCAGGAAGGATCGCTTATTCGCAGTGCATTAGGCTTTACTGATTTAGAAGTACAAGATATTTTCACACCACGTATTGAAATTGTAAGTATTTCCACGGAAATGAGCAATGAGGAAATTGAAACTGTCTTTATGGACAGTGGTTATTCTCGTTTGCCGATTCATACCGGCAGTGATATTGACCAAATTACCGGGACTTTGTATCAGAAGGATTTTTATCGTCATGTGATTCATGGCAGTTGCAAACTGGAAGATGTGGTGCGTCCGGCGTTCTTTACCAGCAAATATAAAACCATCGGTGATTTGTTGAAACAATTACAGCACGAAAAACAGCACATTGCCATTGTGATTGATGAATACGGCTGTACAGCAGGGCTGGTAACCATGGAAGATATTTTAGAAGAAATTGTGGGCGATATCTGGGACGAATATGACGTAGTCAGCGATGATATCGTGACATTGGAAGATGGCACATACCAAGTAGCCGGAACTTGTAATGTAGAAGCGTTATTTGACTTTTTAGGCCACAAAAAAGAGTTTGAGATGATAACGGTCAACGGATGGCTGATGGAGGTTTTAGGACACATTCCTGCTGTTGGAGACTCTGTGCAGGAAGAAGGCATTACGGTCACCGTTACTAAATCAAACGGCCGTCGTGCAGAACAAGTACATGTATCGATAGAACAATAATATAATCTATACGTCAGGGCGGATAATTACATCCGCCCTGATTTTACTTTGACTTTCTTTTTATTTTTAACACATCCTCTTTTTCATTCGCTTTTAGCACAAATAAAATTGGAGCAAGGCGCCCTTGCTCCAATGAAATAGTTTCAACTGCTTAAAACGAATTTTACAGCGTCTTATTCAATTCTCTGTCCAAT
>JAFNVD010000123.1 GCA_017383785.1 Peptococcaceae bacterium
GCCTATGACAGAGGCTATGGTTGAAGAAGTGTGGCAGTATCTAGAGGCATGGTGCGGTCAGAAAGCATGCAGCGGTTCTTTAGATTCGGGGCTGCATTGTGAGCAGAAAGCCATTCGCGAGGCATTAGACCATTTTGAAGTGCTGGATTATAAAGGTGCTGTAATACGATTGGATGGGAACATTGTAGCGTTTACGTTAGGGGAAATGCTGAATGACAATACGGTCATTATACATGTAGAAAAAGCGGATGGAACCATTACAGGTTTATATGGCGCCATTAACCAAGAGTTTTTGCTACATGAATGGCCAACAGTGCAATATGTAAACAGGGAAGAAGATACCGGTGCAGAGGGGCTGCGTAAGGCGAAACTATCTTATCATCCTGTTGAACTGATAAAGAAATATAAAGGGGTTTATCGTCATGGTGGAAAATAATCAGCATGAAACAGATTGCCGTATTGTAACGAATGATGATATGCCACAGGTATTACACCTGTGGCAAACTTGTTTTGATGATACGATGAAGTTTGTATTATGGTATTTTGCACGATACTGGAAAGCAGAAAATACGATAGGTATATTTGAACGAAACAATGGAGTGGATACCTTACAAGCTTCTGCACAGGTAATTCCGTACAATTTGCAAATTCGCAATACAAACTTGCCATGTGGTTATATTGTTGGTGTGGATACTGCTCCTGAGGCACGAAACAGAGGGTATGCCAAACGGTTGTTAAAAGAAAGTTTGTGTCTGCAGCGGGAAAGAGGGCAAGCTATTAGTTTGTTAATGCCTTTTGAAGGGCAGTTTTATTATCGATATGGTTGGCCATTTTGCTATTTTCACCAGAGAATCATCACAGATGCAAAAGAGTTGAGATGTATAGCCAAACCTTGGGGTACTGTGCGAAAGGTAGATTTGTTCGAAGCACAGGATGAACTGCAGTGTATTTATGATATGTTTGCCATGCGATACCATGGCACTGTAAATCGCACAGCAGAGCAATGGAGACTGCAATTAGAAGATGCACAAATAGAGCATACGGCCTGCTTTTTGATTGAAGATGAACAACAGCAAGTACAAGGATATTTTTTGTGGACACCGCTAAAAGAGAAATGTTTTGTACGAGAAATTGCATGGAGTCATGAACGTGCAAAAGCAGGAATGCTGTATTATTTGATGCAGAATATACCGGAAGATCAAAAGCTTTGGATTGACTTGCCTGAGGATGATGGGCTGAAATATCGGATGGCAGCTGCGAAAAATGATATTGTACTGTATCCGTTTTTAATGGCACGCATTGTAGATGTCAAACAATGCTTAGAAGCGCTTTGGTATCCGGATCTAAAAGCAGAACTGTTGTTAACCGTGCAAGATGATTTTGCAGAGTGGAACACAGGAAATTATCATATGATCATTGAAAATAACAGGGCGCAGGTAACTGTAGTAGGTGAAACTGTAAGTGAGGATTTAAAGCAAAGCAATATTCCTTCCGGGACAATTTCCATAGAAGGTTTGAGCCAAATGATAATGGGGACAAGCAGTGCAGACACATTGGTGCAGCAGGAAATCCTTTGCTGTGATACAGAACAAACGCCTGTACCGATCCTGCAGAGCATCTGGCCGAAACAAACTAACTTTATCAATGAATATTATTAATAGGTAATTCCAATTTATGGATTGCTTTTTTTGATGAAATCTAGTAAAATGTTATACATGTGTGATTGTATTATTTCACTTTTGCACAATGGAAATGATAGATAGCAACGAAATGATTTGGAAAATAAAGATGAATGTGGTTTGCAAAGATAACAAGAATGATGTATGATAAAACGATTAGATTTTTCGGTAAAACGGGGAGGCTCTTTCAGTGAACTATACAAGTATTGATGGAAAACAATTTATGAATATGATTTTGGCTGGCGTCAATAAATTGAATGCTGATAAAGCTTCAATTGACAGCTTGAATGTATTCCCTGTTCCGGATGGCGATACAGGTACAAATATGTCTTTGACATTAAACTCAGTGGCTCGCTTTTTAGGGCAGATTCCGGAAACTGAAATTACTGTGGCAAAAGTGGCAGAGCAAATGTCCTATGGTGCTTTGATGGGTGCTCGTGGTAATTCTGGTGTAATTTTATCTCAGATTTTAGGCGGGCTTGCAAAAGTATTTACTACAAAAGGCGATACTGCAAGTGCCAAAGATTTTGTAGAAGGTTTTGCCAGCGGGAAAGAATCTGCATATAAAGCAGTAGTAAAACCAATGGAAGGTACCATTCTAACTGTATGTCGTGAAGCTAGTGAATATTTATCTGCTGTATATCAGGATAGTTTTACAATTGAGGATTGCTTGAATGCATATTTGGAAGAAGGGTATCGTAGTTTGGATCGTACACCGGAATTGCTGCCTGTATTAAAACAGGCCGGTGTAGTAGACGCCGGTGCCAAAGGTCTTTTAACTATCGTAGAAGGTATGTTGGCAGGCTTAAACGGTCAGACCGATTTTGTCTCCGAAAACAAACAGGAAACTGTTGTTGAAAATGATTATCCGGAATATCATATTCATCCGGATCAGATTACATTCCAGTATTGTACAGAGCTGATTGTTCGCAATAAAAAAGAAGTGGATGTAGAAGCAGCCCGCGCATATTTGAACGAACTGGGCGACTGCACACTGGTAGTAAGTGCCGGTGATATTACAAAAGTACATGTACACACAAACAACCCTGGCCAAGTATTGGAATACTTCGTTACCTTTGGTGATTTGAACGATATTAAAATTGAAAATATGAAGGCGCAGAGCGAACGTTTCGGTGTTGCTGATGAAACTATCGAAATGGAGCGCGAACACAAAGCACTGGCTGTTGTGGCAGTAAGTGCCGGTGAAGGTTTGAATGAAATTTTTGCCAGTTTGGGTGTAGATTATGTCATTACCGGTGGGCAGACAATGAATCCAAGTACAGAAGATTTCATGAATGCCATTGAAGTAGTAAATGCCGATGCTGTTATTTTACTGCCAAACAATAAAAATATCATAATGGCAGCGGAACAGGCCGCAAATTTGAGTCAGGATGTACAGGTGCGTGTTGTGGCGAGCCGTACAATTCCACAGGGGATTGCATCTCTGATGGCTTATGATGCTGATGGCGATGTAGACGAAAATGCAGAGGCTATGACAGAAGCTATGCAGCAGGTGCGTTCTGCGGAAGTTACCTATGCTGTACGTGACACTTCCATTGACGAGTTTGAAATCAAAGAAGGTCAGTTGCTTGGCATTGTAGAAGGCAAAATCAAAGCTGTGGGCGATGACATGCAGCAGTTAATCTGTGATGCGCTGAATGCAATGGATATGGATACAGCGGAATTAGCAACATTGTATTATGGTGAAGGTGTCACAGAAGATGATGCTAATCAGTTGCTGGAACACTTAGAAGCGACTTATCCTGAGGTGGAATTTGAGTTGTATTTAGGTGCCCAGGCGGTATATTCTTACTTGATTTCTGTAGAATAAGTTAGATATAGCAAATTAGATATGGTGTTTTACAGGGAAAAGGAGACACAGTCATGACGAAAATCAAAATTGTTACAGACAGTACTGCCGATTTGACTGTAGATTTGATAGAACGATATCAGATTGAAGTGCTGCCTCTGACTGTAACATTAAATGAAGTTTCATACCGTGATGGTGTGGATATCACACGGGATGCATTTTATCAGCTGATGAGTACAACCGAAGAATTTCCGACAACTTCGCAGATTCCGCCGGCAGTGTTTGCAGAAACCTACCAGCGTTTGGCTGCGGAAGGGGTAGAACATATTATTTCTATTCATATTTCCGGTGATTTAAGTGGTACTTATCAAAGCAGTGTGTTGGCAGGAACTATGGTTGAAAATACAGTGCATGTACATTGTATTGACAGTAAATCTGCGACAATCGGTTTGGGGCCAATTGTGTTGGCTGCGGCAAGATTGGCAGAACAGAATTTGCCGATTGCTGAAATTTTGGAAACCTTGAATCGTGTAGTAGAACAAACAGCAGTATATTTTCTGCTAGACTCTTTGGATAATTTGCACAAAGGCGGACGTATCGGCAAGGCAAGTCATATGGTAGGGTCTTTGTTAAACTTAAAACCAATTTTAAGTTTGAATGAAGGGGTAATCAGTGCATATGAAAAAATCAGAGGGAATAAGGGAAATAAAGCTCTGGAACGTCTGATTGAAATTCTTGCAGAGAAAATTGATCCGAACAAAAAATTGTATTGTGCGATTGGCTACTCGGATAGCAATGCTTTAGAACAGGCAAAATATATTCAGGAATGTTTGCAAGATAAAGTAGATTGCGACGAATTTGTATATTTGCAAATCGGCAGTGTAGTTGGTGCCCATATAGGGACCGGTGCTGTCGGAATGGGATTTTATCAATTATAAATGATAGAAATGAGGGCTGTTACCGTTTGTGTGACAGCTCTTTTTTACATATTACTTGAGTATATTGGCAATTGAAATGGATGTGAAAACACATATGCCAAAGAGGAAGCGGAAGCCCTTTATAAAAAAACGTACAAAAAATAAAATAAAACGAAAATTGAAACAGTTTTGGCTGCGCCATAATAAAAAATTATATGCAGCAGTTCTGTTGTTGTTGTTTTCTGTTGTACCGACAGACTTAAAAGTTGAATTGATACAGATGTTGCCTACATTGGAGTCAGACACAGAACAGAATACAATGCTGGATGAAGTTATTGGTACATATACCGGTGACCCTTATGTCATTCTGAATGATAATATGCCGCTATTCACGCAAGAAGAGTATACAACAGAGGCATATGAATATTTCTCAGACTTGGATTGGTTGGGACGATGTGGGCCGGCTATGGCCTGTATTGGTACAGAATTAATGCCGACAGAGGAACGGGGAAGCATAGGACAGGTGAAACCAAGTGGCTGGCATACAGTGCGGTATGATATTGTAGATGGGAAGTATTTGTATAATAGATGTCACTTGATCGGATACCAGCTAACGGGTGAAAATGCCAATGAAAAGAATTTGATTACAGGTACGCGGTATATGAACATGGAAGGCATGCTTCCCTTTGAAAATATGGTAGCTGCTTATGTAAAATATACCGGCAGGCATGTATTGTATCGTGTAACACCGGTATATGATGGAAATAATCTGTTGGCTAGTGGTGTTACGATAGAAGGGTACTCTGTAGAAGACGATGGTGGAGGAATTTGTTTTTATGTCTATGTTCATAATGTTCAGCCGGGCATTGGGATTAACTATATGAATGGTGAAAGTTGGCTGTTAGAGGACAGCATCCGATATAAACAATAATTATGGCAATAAAAATACTTTTTACGAAATTAGATATTGACAAGGCTTATATTGCGTACTATAATAATAGCAACACAGTTCTAGTACAGTTTTAATGTTTCAAAAAATGTTTTGTAACAGGGCTGAAAATTATTTTTAGGGGGACGAACTAATGAAAATGAAAAAAGTGATTGCCACAGCTATGGTTGGTTTTATGGCAATGGGTATGTTGGCCGGCTGCGGTGGCGGCGGTGCAAAAGATGATGCTGCAACAGCAATTAAAGTTGGTGGTACTGGTCCATTAACAGGTGGTGCTGCGATTTATGGTTTAGCAGTACAGCGCGGTGCTGAAATCGCTGTAGAAGAAGTAAATGCTTTAGGCGGCGTTCAGTTTGAATTCAAAATGGAAGACGATGCACACGATGCTGAAAAAGCTGTAAACGCTTATAACGCATTAAAAGACTGGGGTATGCAGATTTCTTTAGGTTCTGTAACTTCTACACCTGGTACAGCTACAGCTGCTGAAAATGACAACGATAGAATCTTTGCTTTAACACCATCTGCATCTGCAACAACAGTTACAGAAGGTCATGACAATGTATTCCAGATGTGCTTTGCTGACCCTAACCAGGGTTCCGCTTCTGCTCAGTACATTGCTGATCAGCAGTTGGCTACCAAAGTAGGCGTTATTTACAAAAATGACGATGTATATTCTTCCGGTATCTATGAAACATTTGCAACAAGAGCAAACGAACTGGGTCTGAACATTGTTTCTACAACAACATTTACAACAGACAGCCAGAACGACTTTACTGTACAGTTGCAGGATGCGAAAAACGCAGGTGCTGACCTGTTATTCCTGCCAATGTACTATGACGCAGCTTCTCTGATTCTGTCTCAGGCTAACGACATGGGCTATGCACCTAAATTCTTTGGCGTAGACGGTATGGACGGTATCTTAACAATGGAAGGCTTCAATGCTGAATTAGCAGAAGGCGTAATGCTGTTAACACCATTCTCCGCTGACGCTGATGATGAACGTACAAAAGCATTCGTTGCGAAATATCAGGAACTGCACGGTGAAGTACCAAACCAGTTCGCAGCTGACGCTTATGACTGCATCTATGCTCTGTATCAGGCATGTGAAAATGCTGGTGCTACAGCTGATATGACTGCAGAAGAACTGAATGATCTGATGATGAAAGAATTTACTTCCATGACATTTGATGGTTTAACAGGTACAGGTGCTACTTGGACTGCTGAAGGTCAGGTTAACAAAGCTCCAAAAGGTATGGTTATCCAGAACGGTGTATACGTAGGTATGTAATCAATTCCATTAGGGTTTGAAAGACCGCCGCAAGTGCGGCGGTCTTTTATTTACATAAAACAGTAATATAAAAAGAATCAATGTATATCGTTGATGTTTTCTATAGTGTTTACTGACAAGGTACACTTGTGTTTCAAAACAGGAATTGATATAATATAACAGTATGTTACAGGTTCTTTTTATTCAGATACAACATATGTATTTTATATTTTAGATGAGGTGAATGATATGGAATTTCTCTTTAATCTGATTAGCGGTATCAGTTTAGGGAGTATTTATGCAATCATTGCTTTGGGGTATACCATGGTATATGGGATTGCAAAAATGCTGAACTTTGCACATGGGGACGTTATCATGGTAGGGGCATATATTTGTTTCTTTGCTACTACAAGATATGGTTTGAATCCGTTGTTAGGTGTATTGCTTTCTATGGTAGTATGTACGATGCTTGGGATTATTATTGAGCGTTTGGCATATAAACCATTACGTCAAGCTCCGGCATTGGCAGTATTGATTACAGCCATTGGTATGAGTTACTTCTTACAGAACTCTGCTCAGCTGTTATGGTCTTCTAGTCCAAAAGTGTTCCAGTCTGTAGTAGGGAAAGGTTCTATCAAACTCTTTGATGGTGCATTATCTATTTCTTTCGTGACAGTAGTTACTATTTTGGTTTGTGTTATCATTATGATTGCATTGGTTACTTTTGTAAACAAAACACGTATCGGGAAATCTATGCGTGCGGTATCCGAAGATAAAGGTGCTGCACAGCTGATGGGTATTAACGTAAACAGCACAATTTCTTTAACATTTGCAATCGGTTCTGCATTGGCAGCAATTGCAGGGGTTCTGTTATGTTCTGCATATCCAAATCTGGTACCAACTACAGGTGCTATGCCTGGTATTAAAGCATTTACTGCAGCTGTATTTGGCGGGATTGGTTCTATCCCGGGTGCATTGATTGGCGGTATTTTGCTTGGTATTATTGAGATTTTTGCAAAAGCATATATTTCTACTCAGTTATCCGACGCCATTGTATTTGCCGTACTGATTGTAGTATTACTGGTGAAACCAACCGGTCTGTTAGGCAAAAAAGTTAGCGAGAAAGTGTGAGGTGTTTTAACATGAACTATTTAAAAAATATGAATAAAACAACTCGCAGTAATATGGTTACTTATCTGATGGTAATCGTAGCGTTTGTGATTGTACAAGGTATGATTGCTACAGGGAGTATTTCCAGTAGCTTAAAAGGTCAGCTGGTACCAATCTGTGCATACGTTGTAATGGCGATTTCTTTAAACCTGACAGTAGGTATTTTGGGTGAACTGAGCTTGGGGCATGCCGGGTTTATGAGTGCCGGTGCTTTCAGTGGCGTGGTTGCTGCGCAGTGTTTTAGTCAGAATATTGACAATCCTGTAATCGTATTAATCTTAGCTATGATTGTAGGTGGTATCGTAGCGGCAATCGTAGGTGTACTGGTAGGCGTGCCTGTATTACGCTTATCCGGTGACTATTTGGCAATTGTTACTCTGGCTTTTGGTGAAATCATCAAAGGGATTGTAATGAATTTATATGTTGGTTTAGATGCAGCAGGTTTACATTTCTGTATGATTAAAAACACATTAGAAATGGATGGCGGAAAAATGCTGATCAATGGTCCTATGGGTTTGATTGGTGTTCCTCGTATTGCCACATTTGTGATGGGCTTTGTGTTAGTAATGGTTTGTCTGTTTGTGATCTTTAACCTGGTAAACAGCAAGAGCGGTCGTGCAATTATGGCATTGCGTGATAATAAAATTGCAGCCCAGTCTGTAGGTATTAATGTAACAAGTTATAAACTGATGGCATTTGTTATTTCCGCAGCGATGGCAGGTATGGCAGGCGTACTGTTTGCAACCAACTTCTCTACAGTAGTTGCAAGTAAATTTGATATCAATACTTCCATTTTGGTACTGGTATTCGTAGTATTAGGTGGCTTGGGCAGTATGCGAGGCAGTATTATTGCTGCAACAGTATTAACTGTATTACCTGAAATGCTGCGTGAATTCTCTGAATACCGTATGCTGGTATATGCGATTGTATTAATTGTCATGATGATTGCTACTAACAATGCAACCGTTAAAAATGCACTGGATGGTTTTGCTAGAAAATTTAGCTTTAAGAAAAAATCTGAGAAAGGGGAAAACGCTAATGGCTAAGATGGTACCAATCCCAAGCACGGGATTATTAACAGAACGCGATTTAGGGAAAGCCCCAATTCTCGAAGCAACACATTTAGGCATTGAGTTTGGTGGCTTGAAAGCGGTAGATGATTTCAATATTACAGTAGGCCGTACCGAAATCGCCGGCTTAATCGGTCCAAACGGTGCTGGGAAAACAACTGTATTTAACTTGTTAACAAAAGTATATCAGCCAACACATGGTACAATTCTGCTGGATGGAAAGGATACCCATGGTATGAATGCCATTCAGGTAAATAAAGCAGGGATTGCACGTACATTCCAGAACATTCGTTTATTCAACTCTTTGACTGTAGAAGAAAACGTAAAACTGGGGTTACACAATCATACAAATTATAGTACATTAGAAGGCATCTTAAGAATGCCAAAATACTGGCAGGAAGAAAAACGTGCACATGAACGCGCATTGGAACTGTTGAGTATTTTTGACATGCAGGATTTGGCTGATCATAAAGCAGGCAGTTTGCCATATGGTGCACAGCGCCGTTTGGAAATTGTACGTGCATTGGCAACAGAACCAAAATTGTTGTTACTGGATGAACCTGCAGCGGGGATGAACCCTTCTGAAACTGCTGAGTTGATGGAAAACATCCGCAAAATTCGTGATACATTCCAAATTGCGATTCTCTTAATTGAGCATGATATGCAGTTGGTAATGAATATTTGCGAAGGGATTGCTGTATTAAACTACGGTAAAATTATTGCGAAAGGGACTCCGGAAGAAATTCAGGCGAACCCACAGGTTATCGAAGCATATTTAGGGAAGAAGAAGGAGGACTGATAGCATGGCAATATTAGAAGTAAATGATATCAATGTATACTATGGCAGTATTCATGCTATCAAAGGCGTTAGCTTTGAAGTTAACGAAGGTGAAATTATCTCCCTGATTGGTGCAAATGGTGCAGGTAAGACAACTATTTTGCAGACTGTATCCAATTTACTGCATAGTAAAACAGGAAGCATTAAATTTATGGATGAGGAAATTCATAATTTGCCGGCGCATAAATTAGTGCCAATGGGTTTGGCACAGGTGCCGGAAGGTCGTCGTGTATTTTCCCAGATGAGCGTTGAAGAAAACCTAGAATTGGGTGCTTTTACTCGACCAAAAGCAAATATCAAAGAAGATATGGAAGAAATCTTTGAACGTTTTCCTCGTTTAAAAGAACGTCGTCGTCAGTTGGCCGGTACATTATCCGGTGGTGAGCAGCAGATGTTGGCGATGGGTCGTGCAATGATGAGTAAACCAAAATTGCTGATGCTGGATGAACCATCCATGGGTTTGGCTCCAATTCTGATTGAGGAAATTTTCGATATCATCAAAAGCTTAAATGAACGTGGAACTACCATTCTGTTGGTAGAACAGAATGCGCAGATGGCATTGTCTATTGCAGACCGTGGATATGTACTGGAAACCGGTAAAATTGTTACCAGTGCCGATGCAAAAACACTGCTTAACGATGATGTTGTACGTAAAGCATATCTAGGTGGTTAATAGTCAAGTTTTCTGTACGATACAAAAACGAGGTTTGGACATGTGTCAAACCTCGTTTTGCATTTCTTTTGGTTTTAGAGAGTCATATAACATATGCAATGCATATTCTGCAGCCTGTTGCTGTATAGTAGCTCTGGTAAGCGGTATATTTGGATTTAAGGGGAGCTTTTCTACTCTTTGATAGTTTGGGCCTACTACGGCAATATATACAAGTCCTACCGGCTTTTCAACACTGCCACCACCGGGGCCGGCAATACCGGTAGTACTGATTCCATAATAGCTGCCTGTAACATTGCGAATACCTTGTGCCATTTCCAGTGCAGTTTCAGCAGATACAGCGCCATATTGTTCTAGTGTAGACGATTTTACGTTAAGCCATTTTTTTTTCATTTCGTTAGAATAAGCGCATACACCACCGGGATAAATAGTTGAACAGCCGGGGATGTCGGTAATCATCTTAGAAATCAAACCGCCGCTACAGCTTTCAGCTGAAGAAATCGTAATATTATGTGTAATGAGATACTGTATAATTGTTGAGAGATTGTTTTCGGTGTGCATAAAATCGCTCCTTATTTTATGAAAATGGATATATTAAATGGTAC
>JAFNVD010000124.1 GCA_017383785.1 Peptococcaceae bacterium
GTCTTGGAATGCAGTCCATGGTTATTCAATTTGCAAGGGCAGCAGGCCCTGGCTTCAAAGAAGGATTTGAAACAGATCGTATTATCCGTCAGGTGGATATGGCACCAACCGTATGCTGGCTGTTCGGCGTAAGAATGCCTGCACAGTGTGAAGGTGCACCAATTTATCAGATTCTTGCTGATGAATTTTAATATTTGCTAATCTAAAATAAATTAGTGAAAGTATTGCGCTAATATTAAAATGAAATATATAGCGGCGAAACGCCGCTATATATTTCATACATTTGATTTAACGACAAATAAAATAGATATATTTTTATAAAAATAATTTTAGAATGTTTTAGAATGTTTTAGAATGTTTTAGAATGGAGTGAAGTGGTATGTCAACTGATAAAGTTAATATCAATGCAAAAACAATTATGCATTATGCAATTATGATTGCGATTATGGGTATTTTTTATGTTATTCCAGGCTTTGGTGGCGGTATTGTAACGCCTTATGGTATGAAAATCGTAGGCGTGTTCATTGCGTTGGTGTATGGCTGGACCTTTATTGGCATGCTGGTGCCAAGTTTGATTGGTGTATTCGGAATTGCGTTAGCAGGTGTTGATACAACTCAACAGGTGTTTATGAATACTTTTTATAATGCTAACATTCTGATGATGATTATCGGTTCTTTAGGGTTTGCTTCATTGGCGCAGACAAATGCGTCTGACTGGGTATTTGGTAAAATTTTAAGTACAAATTTTGCAAAGAAAAGTGGCATTTTGACTGTATTTTGTATTTTTGCGATCATTTTAATTTTAGGTGCTTTAGGTATGGGGATTTTAATCCAGTTTGTATTATTCCCAATTATGAATGATTTCCTGAAAAAATGCGGTTATGAAAAAGGCGAAAAATTCAGCAATATGTTCTTACTTGGTTTCTTGATGTCATCCGTAATTTCTATTGGGATTTTCCCATTCTATAGCTGGGGCTTAATGATTTGTGGTAGTTTAATGTCTATTTCCGGATATGCAATTCCGTTAGGGACATATATGCTTTTAAGTATTCTGATTTATGTAATTTTCCTGGTAACCTATCCATTGTTGATGAAAGTAATGGGATGTGATTTCAGTAAATTACAGAATGTTAATGTATTAGAAGTGTTTAATGTAGATGCTAACACCAAATTAAATACAGCTCAGAAGTTGTCTTTAGGTGGTTTGTTGTTATTCTTGGCATTAGTAATGATCGGATCTTTCGTTCAAGTTCCAATCGTACAAAGTATTTATGGCAAGATTGGAGTATTAGGCTTGATGTTAGTATACTGGATTGCCATGGTAATAATTAAGATTGATGGAAAACCGTTGTTGAATATGCGTCAAGCATCTGCAGATATGAGCTGGGATTTGTGTATTCTGATGGCTGTTGCATTGGTACTTTCCAGTGCGTTGACCAGTGCAGAAAGCGGTATGGGTACATGGCTTGCCATGATGATTTCGCCAATCGTTATGGGCGTTGGTCAGGTAGCATTTATAGCTATTTTAGCAATCATTCTGATTGTGTTAACCAATTTGGCAAACAACATTGCAGTAGTATTCATTTTAATTAATATTGTTGGTGCATTGTATACCAATGGTCTTCCAATCAATATGTTGGCTACAAGCCTTGTACTGGCAATTGGTAGTTGTGCGGTTGCATATTTTACACCAGCATCTTCTCTGCCGGGTGCAATTTTGCATGGGGCAGAAATGACCGAAACAAAAGGCTTATATGTAATTAACTGGATTGTTGCGGTATATGAATTTGTATTATTGATGGTAGTATTGATTCCGGTTGTACTTTTAGGCATTGGTATGTAATAATATGTTTTTAAAGAAGCTGTGCAAACGCACAGCTTCTTTTTATTTGCTACTAGCAATTGTATCTGAACTTTGCTAAAATGAGGATAGTATTTTGACAATAAAGTTTATTTTGGATAGAAGAGTGATACAATGCGTACAGAACAGGTAGAATGTTTTAAAGAAAGCGTAACAATTTCAAGGAGTGAGTTTATATGCGTTTAAAAGATAAAGTATTTATTATCACCGGTATTTCTAGTGGTATGGGGAAAGCAACTGCGGAAAAATTTGCAACAGAGGGTGCATTCGTAGTTGGTACGGTTAGAAAAGAAGAGGATGCAAAGCTGTGGGAAGAAAATCATGCGGTTTTACCGGTGCTTGCTGATGTAAACAATCTAGAGGATATCAAGGCTTTGGTTGCTGTTGTAAAAGAAAAATATGGGCGCCTGGATGGTATTTGCAATGTGGCCGGAATCAATGATTTGTGTTATCCGCTTTTGGAAACAGATGATGAACGTTGGGATGCGGTTGTCGGTACCGATTTGAAAGCACCGTTTCGTATCATGCGTGAAGCAATTCCGTTAATGATTGAAAGTGGTGGAGGAAGTATTGTAAATATTGGTTCGTATGCGGCACTGCGTGGCAATCATGGGCCAAGCTATACTGCAGCGAAAGCAGGGTTGGAAGGATTGACAAAAAGTGTTGCCTTTGAGTTTGCAAAACACGATATACGTTGTAATATCATTCATCCGGGTGGCTGTGCTACACGCCTCACTATGGGAGGACATGCTTATCATGCAGCAATGCAGCCGATGAGTGCTATTATGCAGGCGATGCCAGTAAACAGCTTTGGTCAGCCGGAGGATATTGCCAATGCATGTGCGTTTTTATGCAGTGATGATGCCAAATGGATTAATGGTGCCGTTCTCTCTGTAGATGGCGGGATGTCTGTATGCTAAACTGAAATTTTCTTTAGAGCTTTACGATTATTTTCGCAAGGCTCATTTTTTATTGAGCCACATAAGAAGCGAAAGAAAAAAACAAATAAATCGATGTTCAAAAAGAAACCGTCTCCAATTATGTTGATCGTTATTTCCGCTCTGTTGGGGGTTGTGGTGTACGGTGTGTAATGATATATGCTACAATCCATGCGGTCAAGTCGGATGCCAAAGCCACGGTATTCAACACTGCCAGAATATATGCAGCCATAATCCATATTGCAAATCCTCCACTACTTGAGAAGGCATCTGTCAAATACATAATCAGCGCAGCTATGTAGAATAGCATGATAACGCATAAAGGAATGTATTTGGTAAATCTTCCGGAAGTTTTGAGGCAGAGAGCAAATTGGATGCCAAACACGATAACGGCAAGGATACTGCATGAGAGAATGGTATTTGTCATGGTAAAAGCTCCTTTTTAAAATATACTAAAATTATAACATATTCTTTTTTTATTTGTAGAGCTTTGCGATTATTTTCGCAAGGCTCATTTTTATGCTTTTTTTCGCATTTGTTTCATGGTATAATAATTTGTTACAAATGAGCAATTGTTGGTGCCGTAAGGCATATGAGATACATTGATTAGCCGGATGATTCCGGAGATGGAGGATGTCATGAGCAATCAGGGATTTTTACCGTTGAATATGAAAGAAGCATTGGCGAGAGGCTGGGATGAGATGGACTTTGTCCTGGTGACAGGTGACGCTTATGTGGATCACCCAAGCTTTGGCACTGCGCTGGTGGCGCGATTGTTAGAGAGTGATGGATTCCGTGTAGGGATTATTGCGCAGCCTGATGTGACTAGATGTGAAAGTATGATGACATTTGGCCGTCCACGATATGGGTTTATGGTAGCCAGTGGTAACATTGACTCTATGGTGAATCATTATACTGCTGCCAAAAAACCAAGAAGCACCGATGCTTATTCACCGGGCGGGCAGAAAGGGCTTCGTCCCGATAGAGCAGTAGATGTGTATTGCCGTTTAGTACGCGAAGCATATCCTGATGTGCCGCTGATGATTGGCGGTGTAGAGGCTAGTCTGCGTCGTTTTGCTCATTATGATTATTGGGATGACAATGTGCGCCCATCTATTTTGGCAACATCCGGTGCAGACCTTGTGATGTATGGTATGAGCGAACAGCAGATTAAACATTTGGGCAATGGGTTCCGCAAAGGCTGGCCATTGCACAAAATGAAAGATATTCAAGGCACTTGCTACTGGAGTGATACTTTGCCGAAAAAAGGCGAATATGAAGTGATTCCGAGTTTTGAAGAAGTGTCCAAGGATAAAAAGAAATTTGCTGAAGCGTTTGCAGTGCAAAATAGAGAACAGAATCCGTTTACAGGAAAAATTTTGGTACAGCCTCATGGCGATCGCTATTTAATCCAGATGCCACCTGCCAAACCATTGAGTCAGCAGGAAATGGATGCGTTGTACGAACTGCCGTTTATGCGTACGTATCATCCACGTTATGAAAAATCCGGCGGGATTCCTGCTCTGTTGGAAGTAGAGTTTAGCATTACCGATCATCGCGGATGTTTTGGCGGTTGTACATTCTGTGCGATCAATTTCCACCAAGGTCGTATTATTCAGAATCGCAGCAAGGAGTCTATTGTGGCAGAGGCAAAACTCATGACTTCTTTGCCAAACTTTAAAGGGTATATTCATGATGTGGGTGGACCTACCGGCAACTTCCGCAATGTAGCTTGTAAAAAACAACTAAAAGTAGGGGCTTGTAAAGATCGTCAGTGTTTATTCCCGGATATTTGTCCGAATCTGATTGTAGATCATAAAGATTATCTGGATGTATTGCGTACGGTACGCAACTTAGAAAAAGTGAAGAAAGTATTCATTCGTTCCGGGGTACGCTTCGACTATATTATGGCAGATCCTGACCGCACCTTCTTTGATGAAATGTGTGAACATCATATCAGTGGGTTGCTGAAAGTAGCACCGGAACATGTAGCGCCGAATGCTTTGCACTATATGGGCAAACCGCAGCGTAAAGTATATGACAGTTTTACAAAGCGTTATTTTGAATATTGCAAAAAAGTAGGGAAAGAACAGTATCTGGTGCCATATTTCATGTCCAGTCATCCGGGCTGTACGCTGGCAGATGCAGTGCTTTTGGCTGAATATATTCGCGATATTGGGTATAATCCGGAACAGGTACAGGATTTTATCCCAACACCGGGCAGCATGGCAACAGCAATGTATTACAGTGGCTATGACCCGCGCACTATGGAAGAAGTGTATGTACCGCGGGATCCACACGAAAAAGCAATGCAAAGAGCCTTGCTGCAATATCGTAATCCGCAAAACTATGATTTAGTATATGAGGCATTGATTCGTACAGGTCGTATGGATTTGGTAGGGCATGGGCCGAAATGCCTAATTCGCCCGACAAAACCAAAAGCCAATGGGCAAAAGACACGCAGAAGTAACTCTAAGAACAAAACAGGCAGTAAATCCGGTGTTACGGCAGTAAAACAGGAAAGAAAACCGGAACAAAAAACAGAACGGAAAGCAGAAAAGTCAAAAGCAAATACAGCCGGAAAATTTGCAGGAAAAGCCTCTGTCAAAGGCAGAGCGCAAAGTGCAGGGAAAACAGGCGGCAAACCGGTAAAGAATAGCAGCAATAATATAAAGAAAAGCATGAAAAAAGACAAATAGACTTTCTTTTTTACAGTGAATAGGTTATACTAGAGTGTAAACTTATTTTTGGGAGGCCTAAAAGCGATGAGAAGTATGACAGGCTTTGGCCGTGGTGAAAGTGACAACGGTGCATTGAAAATTGTGGTAGAAGTAAAAGCGGTTAACCACAGATATAGCGAGATTACAGTAAAGCAGCCAAGACAGTTTTTGGCGTTAGAAGATAAAATGAAAAAAGTAGTGGGCGAGTATATCGAACGCGGTAAGGTAGATGTATTTGTGCGCACACAGGAACTGGCAGATGCCGAAAAACCGGTACAGATTGACCAAAAACGTGCTTTGGCATATCATGAAGCACTGCAAAGTTTGGCAGAGGCTGTAGGCAGTACCTATCATGCTGATCCGTTCCGATTGATGACATTGCCTGAGGTAATTGTCAAAGAAGAATCTGAGCCGGATATGAAAGCATTGTGGCCTGTAATGGAGGCAGCATTGCGTCAGGCGATGGACAATCATATTGCTATGCGTGACCAGGAAGGTGCTCATATCGAAGAAAACTTGCGCGAAAAAGTGGCAGGGTTACAAGATCTAGCCGGTCGTGTGGCAGAACGCAGTCCATTGGTGTTAAATGAGTACAAAGAAAAATTGGAAGCACGCATTGCTGAACTTCTGAACAATACTCCTGTAGATGCAGAACGTTTGGCACAGGAAGTAGCATATTTTGCAGAAAAAAGCTGTATCGACGAAGAGTTAGTGCGTTTGCAGAGCCATTTTGAGCAGTTCTATACCATTGCCGATCAGAAAGGCAGTATTGGGCGTAAACTAGATTTCCTGATTCAGGAAATGAACCGTGAAACCAATACCATCGGTTCTAAAGCAAATGATTTGGAACTCGGCCGTTTGGTAGTGGAAATGAAGAGTGAACTGGAAAAAGTAAGAGAACAGATTCAGAATATTGAGTAATGCTGTACAATTGCAAATAAATCAAAAACAATCATAAGGAGTGAACAA
>JAFNVD010000125.1 GCA_017383785.1 Peptococcaceae bacterium
GAACCGTATGTTATGGTAGTACCGGCGTCCAATCAAGAGGAATGTGCCATTGGCGGAAGCAAAACATATGGTTTTCGTCACTTAAAAGAGGTGGTGGATTTTTTACAACAACCGGAAGGCTATCAACCAGTATCAATCACATTGCCCGATTTCACAGGTGTACCCAAATATGCTGTACATGATTTCAGTGCAGTGAAAGGGCAGAGCGAAGCAAAACGTGCTCTGGAAATAGCAGCGGCCGGAAATCACAATATTTTGCTGGTGGGGTCTCCGGGCTCCGGCAAGACGATGTTGTCTCAGGCGTTGCCCGGTATTTTGCCGCCACTTACTTTTGAAGAGAGTCTTTCTCTCAGTAAAATTTACAGCATTGCTGGATTATTGCCTCCAAATCAGCCTTTGATACAGGAACGGCCGTTTCGTTCGCCCCATCATAGTGCATCTGCTGCCAGTATTATAGGTGGAGGTCGCATTCCTCATCCGGGAGAAGTGTCACTTTCTCATCATGGTGTTTTGTTTCTGGATGAATTTCCGGAGTATCATAGAGAAGTACTGGAATCTTTGCGTCAACCGCTGGAAGATGGTGTAGTAACAGTATCTCGTGTACAAGCGCAGATTACGTTTCCATGCAGATTTTTATTGGCAGCATCCATGAATCCATGCCCGTGTGGATATTTTAATGATCCGGTGCGGCAATGTACTTGCAGTGAATCTCAACTGCAGCGTTATCGCAATAAAATATCCGGTCCTTTATTAGATCGATTTGATATTCAGTTAGAAGTGGTACCGGTATCGTTTCAGGATTTACATCAGGATAAAGAGGAGGAGTCTTCAGAAGACGTTAGAAATCGTGTCATTGCAGCCCGAAAGATTCAGCAGGAACGATTTCATGATTCTGCCACCATTCACAATGGTGGCATGACATCTACAGAAATACAGCAATTTTGTCAGTTGGATGAGAAAAGCAAAGCCTTTTTAGAACAAGCATTCAATCGATTGGGGCTAAGTGCCAGAGCCCATAGTCGTATCTTAAAAGTAGCACGTACCATAGCCGATTTGGCAGGCAGTGAACAGATCCAATTAACCCATTTGGCAGAAGCCATACAGTACCGTACATTAGACAAAAAGCTGTGGAAATAGGCTAATTGCAATGGTATAATGATACTCAAATCGTAAAATAATACTCTGATAGAATAGGAGGGTGTATTGTGGCGCTACAGTTTATTATCGGGCCTGCAGGCAGCGGAAAAAGTACTTATGTGATGCAGCATGTGGCTGAGGAATTAAAAAAGAATAATCGTAAAAAAATCATTCTGATGGTGCCGGAACAGGCTACTTTTTGCTATCAGTACGAATTTATTACCCAATACGGATTAAACGGTGTATTAACACTGGAGATTCTCAGTTTTCAGCGTTTAGCACGTACAATTATGCAGCAAACAGGCGGAATGGCCAGACAAAGCATTGACGAATTGGGAAAACTTCTTGTTTTGCGTAGAATATTGCAAGAAAATCATGACAGTTACCCTTATCTAAGTCAATCGGTCAATCGCAGCGGATATTTGATGAAATTGGGGGATACCATTCAGGAACTGAAGCGTTATCAGGTAACACCGGATTTATTAGCACATACGTTACAGGCAGAACAGATACAATCTTCTTTGTTTGGCAGCAAAGTGGCGGAACTGTCTGGACTTTATGGCGGATATGAGGCATTTATTGCACAAGATTATGTAGATAGCGAAGATACCCTAAATATTTTATTGGCAGAATTAGACCATACAGATTATTTACAAGATACAGAAATATGGGTGGATGAATTTTATGATTTCACACCGCAGGAGATGGCGATTTTGGCTAAGCTAATGCAATCTGCCAAAGATGTGCATATTGTGCTGCCATTAGATCATACGTCTCAGAATCCGGGACGAAAAGCAGTCTTTCATCATACGCAGAATCTGTATGATCGCTTGCGTACAATGGCTGTTGAAAAAGGTGTGGCAATACAGCCGGACTATGTATGTACAGATATGGTGCGTTGGAATGAGCAAGATACGCTTGCATTTCTGGAAGCAGAATATTTTGCCATTGGCAGTAAAACATACGAATCCAACCCCCAAGGTTTGACATTGATTCAATGTCAAAATCGTTTGAGCGAAGCAGATTATGCAGCACGTACCATTCGAGCGCTGTGTCGCGAAAATGGGTATCGATACGGTGATATTGCGGTATTTACCCGTGGTGAGCAATATCAGCACATTTTGGAAACAGTATTTACTGATTATGATATTCCGTATTTTATTGATCATAAAGAGTCGGTACATCAGCATCCTTTGACAGAAACCATTTTAGCTGTATTTGAAATGATACGCAGTCATTGGAGTTATCAAAGTGTATTTCGTTTGCTGAAAACCGGTTTATTGCCATTTGAACATCATGAAATTGATATGTTGGAAAACTATGTGCTGCAATATGGGATACGAGGCAGCGCCTGGTATGGACAGGCTGATTGGCAGTATCCTGTAGAGTACAGCAATGC
>JAFNVD010000126.1 GCA_017383785.1 Peptococcaceae bacterium
GCAGCCAGATTGCGTGACCAACTGCAGGGTATTGAACAGATTATTACGCAGCAGAAAGCAGTACTGGGTGGTGAGGATGATCGCGATGTTATTGCTATGGCGCGAGGTCTTAACCAGTGTTGTGTACAAATATTTTTTATTCGTGGCGGTAAAATTATCGGCAGGGAAAATTATTTTCTGCGCGGCACCGATGGTACAAGCCGTAGCGAAGTGATTGCTTCCTTTATGAAGCAGTTTTATCTCAATTGCCAGTTTATCCCGCGCAACATTCTCGTAGAAACCGAACTGGAAGAGCAAGATGTACTGGAACAATGGCTGTCTGACAAGAGAGAGAGCCGTGTGTATATCAAGGTGCCGAAGCGAGGACAGGCAAAAGAACTGATTGATTTGGTAGGCCGCAACGCATTAGATGCCCTTACTAAGCAGGAACAAGAAGAAACCTATCATCATCAGAAAGCCACCAATGTATTAGATACTTTGCAGAAGCTATTGCAGCTGCCAAATGTGCCTCGGCGCATGGAGTGCTTTGATATCTCTAACACCCAAGGGTCCGAAAATGTTGGCTCTATGGTAGTGTTTGTAGACGGAAAAGCTAAGAAAGATCAATATCGTCGCTTTAAAATTAAAACAGTAGACGGTGCTGACGATTACGCCAGTATGCGTGAAGTGTTAACCCGGCGGTTTCGTCATGGATTAGAAGAACGACAACGTAGGGGAGGGGTCACCCCTCCCGAAACTGGGGTTTCCCATTCCGAGAATGGAGTCTCTCTCGAATATACGGAAAATCTGGCTGATACCAAATTCGGTCAATTTCCGGATCTTATTATGATGGATGGCGGCCGTGGACAGGTGAATATTGCGTTAGAAGTATTGGCAGAGTTGGGGCTTGCGATTCCGGTGTGCGGCATGGTAAAAGATGATCGTCACCGTACCAGAGGGCTATATTACAACAATGTAGAAGTGCCGATGGAGACTGATTCAGAAGTATTCTTATTGATTACCCGCATGCAGGATGAAGCACACCGTTTTGCGATCACCTATCATCGCAGTCTGCGTGGCAAACGAAGCTTGGCTAGCGTACTGGATGATATACCGGGCGTGGGCGAGAAGCGCAAGAAGAACCTCTTGAAACATTTTGGTTCGTTCGCAAAAGTAAAAGAAGCATCAGTAGAAGAATTGATGCAAGTAGAAGGGATTCATGCGGCAGTGGCAGAAGAAATATATCATTACCTGCGCACCCATCAGGATTTACAGGCAAGACTAGATGCACATAAAAAATAATAATCTAGGGAACGCTGTCCTAGCGTCCCGTAAAATGCAAAAAAGATGTGTAAAGAATATATAGGGGATGATTTATCGTATATGAAACAGTTGATTGCTAAAATATTAATCAGCGGGATTGCGCTGAAATTTACCTCCGGCATCATTGAGGGTATGTATGTAGATGGTTGGGATTCTGTGTTTATAGCAGCCATCATTCTAGGTATCGTAAATGCAGTTATTCGTCCGCTGTTGTTGATTTTGACACTGCCGCTTAATGTATTTACACTAGGATTGTTTACCTTTGTTATCAATGGGCTTTTGCTCAAAACGGTAGCCACTGTAGTAGCGGGATTTGACATCGTAGGCGTTTGGCCTGCTATTATCGGTGCCATCATTTTATCAGTCGTAAGTACTGTACTCAATTGGTTGATTAGCGAATAATACAAGACGATACAACAAAACAAAGCGTATGCTGTAGAAGATGTTTCTTTATCAGCATACGCTTTTGCATTTTTGATAGAAGAAAATATTTTCTCATTTAATTTTTATAACGCGCACGAAACTGTTGCGTAAGTGTGTGTACGAACTGTTGGATTAATGCATGTTCTTGTAAGGTATCGTCGTCGCGATATACGATAGCATGTATAAAGGTGTTTGGTTCTCCTGTTGAAATTGCGGTAAATCCATCGTTTTGGAAACTATGCTGATATGCCAATTTTGGCATGCAAGTGATAACATTATTTTCTAACATAAGTTTTTTGTGCAATTCTGCTGAGTCGGAATCAGAAATTGCATTTGGATAGGCAATCCATTCAGAATTTGTACCCAATACGTGATAAAAAGAGACAGGATTGTTACTGTTTTGAATATATTCTGATAACGTTAGGTAGGATACATTGGCGTACTGTGTAAAAGGATGCCCTGGCTTTGTGCAGAACACCGGAGTATCCGATGCAAGTTCAAGGACTTTGATATTTTGCTCCTCATGTGCCTCAATTGCATGTGTAAGATAATTGCGTCCTGCAGATAAAAATGCGACGTGGCAATAGCCGTTGAATAAATGTGTCAGAATTTCATTTGCGTTGACTGTCATGATTTTGAGCGTTGTATTTGGGAAAAGTTGCGTAAAATTACGCACCATAGATGGTAAAAATGTATCTGTAAAAACGGAAGCAGAAAACACAGATAAAGTACCGGATAAAGTACTAGATTCGTTATTGTACGCAGTCAATACCAGTTGCATCTTTTCATATTGATTCAGCAAATTTTTTGCCCATTCGGCAAAG
Organism: Peptococcaceae bacterium; assembly: GCA_017383785.1. GTDB lineage: Bacteria > Bacillota > Peptococcia > Peptococcales > Peptococcaceae > UBA7185. The sequence goes on from JAFNVD010000126.1 coordinate 2,550, forward strand.
ATCATCCCTTGAGGTGTGAGTGTAACGCCTTTCTTACTTCGTATGAGCAGTGGGGAGTCGAATTCTGCTTCTAGTTTGCGCAGGGAGGCGTTAATCGCCTGCGGTGTCATAAAAAAGGTATCAGCTACCGAGTTGACAGAGCCATGTTCTACTACCGATAAAAAATATTTGAGTTGCTCTATATGCATGACAACGAACCTCCTACAAAAAACTTCTGATTTATTATAGCATAAAAATTTGGTCAGTACATAAATGATTGGTGAAGAACGAAAAAAATATTTGCTGATGAGTATAAGAATAGAAAATGAAATTTACAACAAAGAAGAATTTGCTATCATTTATCATTGATAGACAAGTTTTAATAAATCGGTTATAGTTATTGAGGTGGTTTATTTTATTATATTATTTTTTAGGAGGCAATTATTATGTCTGAAAACGCAAAAGGCGGCTTTAACATGAAGTATGTACACTTTGCAGTTACATTTGCATTCATGTTCTTATTTAGATTTGTTCCGCCAGTAGGCACCATTACCCCTTACGGTATGGCTGTTATCGGTATTTTTATTGGTTTGATTTATGGTTGGTCTGTAGACGCAGACAACCTGTGCTGGTCCTCTCTGATGGGCATCGTAGCACTGGGTGTTACCGACTTTGGTAATGCAGGTACTGTACTGGCTACAGCATTCGGTAATGAATCCGTACTGCTGATGCTGTTAGGTATGTTCTTTGTTGGTATGCTGCAGGAAAGTAAATTAACTGAATGGATTTCCAACAAACTGATGGGTGCGAAATTTACACAGGGGAAACCTTGGGTACTGACAGCATTTATCGTAATCGTACCTGCTCTGGCTACTATCTTAGTTAACGCGACAGTTGTTGCTCTGATGATGTTCGTTATCTACGAAGAAATCTTCAAACAGGCCGGCTACAAAAAAGGTGACCTGTATCCAGCAATGGTACTGATGGGCTTCATGCTGGTATGCTCCGTAGCATTCTCTCTGTTCCCATTCCGTGGCTGGTGCTTAATGACTGTAGGTATGGCTACTCGTGCAGGTATTGCTATCAACATGAGCGGCTGGATGATTACAGAAGTAGTAGCAATTGCTGTTACATGCGTAGGCTGGATGTTAATCATGATGATTACTCCTGGTTGCAAAGTAAGTAACCTGAAAGAAATTGATATTACACAGTTCCAGAAAGACTCTAAACCTCTGACACCAAAACAGAGAGCGGTTCTGATTATTACTGTTGCAAACTTAGTAGGCTGCATTGTTATCAGCTTCTTAGGCGGTAACGAAGGCTTTAGATTAATCATGAAAAACGTTGGTGTATATGGTTGGGTACTGTTGATGATCGCTATTGCTATGGTATGGCATGTTGACGGTCAGCCTGTACTGGATAAGAAAAAAGCTCCTGCATTCTTCTACTGGGATTTGATTTTGGTAGTAGCAGTAGCAATGGTAGTAGCAAACCAGTTAACAAACGCTTCTACAGGTGTTACTGCTATGATTGGTCTGCTGATGGCTCCGCTGTTTGGTCTGCCTGACTATGCATTCCTGTTAGCATTAGGTATTGTTACCTTTGTGGCTACCAACTTTGCAAACAACGTAGCAGTTACCATTACTATGATGACCATTGCTATGACAATGGCTGCACAGCTGCCAGGTATGAACCTGCAGGTAGCTCTGCTGGTTATCACAGTATACGGTGTAATCGGTTTGTTAACACCAGCCGGTTCCGTAAATGGTGCTATGATTCACGCACATGCATTTACCACCACCAAATCTGCATACATTGCCGGTACCATTATGTTAGTATTTATGACAATCGTAATGGCTGCAATCTTCATCCCTCTGGGTCTGGCAATTATGTAATTTGTTAATGCAATTAATAAACTCCCGTCGCATTCTGCGGCGGGAGTTTTTGTGCTTTCGGGAGGAACGATAGCAAATAAAAAACGACTGTAGATACAGTCGTTTTTATATTAAACAGATAAAGCTTCAATTAAAAA
>JAFNVD010000127.1 GCA_017383785.1 Peptococcaceae bacterium
CAGCTGGTCTGATTCCGGCAATCCATTTAACACACCATGGTCTTGCAAGGTTTCTAAGATTGATTTCCCTACTTTCCCTCTTGCAGCTAAATCTTCAATAGAAGTAAACGGAGCTTCATTACGAGCATCTACAATACCTTGGGCTACGGCTTGTCCTAAGCCCGGCAATGCCATAAACGGCGGTATCAAACGATTATCAATTACCTGAAAATTCTCTGCATCGGATTCCAGCAAATTTACTTTCTCGCATTGATAACCACGCTGACACATTTCCAGCGCAATCTCCAGTACAATCTGAAACTTCTTATCTTTTTCCGAGGCCTCATTCCCCAAAGACTTGATATATTCCATATGCTGCTGAATCCCTTCTAAGCCTTTGCAAATGATATTGGCATCGAAGTCATCCACGCGTACAGTAAACGCTGCGGCATAGAATGCCAGCGGATGATATACTTTAAACCATGCAATACGGAACCCCATCATTACATAGGCCACCGCATGGGCTTTCGGAAATAAATATTTTACCTTTTTGCAAGAAGCAATGTACCATTCGGGCACTTTAAACTCACGCATGTATTCTTCTTCATCAGGCTTTAAGCCTTTCCCTTTACGCACAGCCTCCATGATTTTAAATGCCTTAATCGGCTCTAACCCCATATGCATCAAGTAAATCATAATATCATCGCGGCAACCGATTACCTCGGAAGCTGTGGCAGTTCCGCTTAAAATCAGATCCTGCGCATTCCCTAACCATACATCAGTACCATGGGAGAAGCCCGAAATACGCACCAGTTCAGAGAAAGTCTTCGGTTTAACATCCACCAACATCTGGCGAGTAAATTTGGTTCCAAACTCAGGAATCCCATAAGTACCTACCTCTGAACCAATTTGTTCCGGAGTAACACCCAATGCTTCAGTGCTGGAAAACAGAGATAATGTTTTTTGTTCGTCCAACGGAATATACTGATAACTGCACCCCGTCATATCTTCCAGCATACGAATAATCGTCGGATTATCGTGACCCAGAATATCCAGTTTTACCAAGCGGTCATGCATCTGGTCATAGGTATAATGGGTAGTAACCGTACCTTTGGTAGGGTCATCGGCCGGGATTTGCAGAGGTGTAAAATCATGTACATCTACACCTTTTGGGATAACCATTAAGCCCCCAGGATGCTGCCCGGTCGTACGACGTACACCGGTAAAGCCCATAGCTAGACGTTCTACTTCTGCTTGTTTGCGTTTCAAGTTACGTTCTTCCAAATAGTTGCGCACATATACTTGCGCTGTTTTTTCCGCAAAGGTCTGGAATGTCCCTGCGCGGAACACATTATCTTTGCCGAAGAGTTCTTCGGTATAGGCATGGGCTCTCGGCTGGTATACACCGGAAAAGTTTAAGTCAATATCCGGTACTTTATCACCTTTAAAGCCTAAAAATGTTTCAAACGGAATATCGTGCCCATCTTTAATAAACGGTGTCCCGCATTTATCACATACAGCATCGGGCATATCGGCACCGGCACTGTATGTACCATCATCTTTGAAAACGGTATTATAACAATTTGGACAACGATAATGTGGCGGCAAAGAGTTTACCTCGGTAATCCCCGTCATATTTGCTACGAAAGAAGACCCTACCGAGCCACGTGACCCTACCAAGTACCCATCGTCATTAGATTTTTTCACTAGCTTATGAGCAATCAAATATAACACCGAGAACCCATTTCCAATGATAGAATCCAGTTCTTTCGTAATACGGGCCTGTACTACTTCCGGCAATTCAGGGCCATACAATTCATGAGCCTTAGCATAAGTCAAATTACGAATTTCATCTTCCGCACCTTCAATTTCCGGAGAATGAAGCCCATCCGGTACAGGCAATATCGGTTCAAAATCTGCAATAATTTTTTTCGGATTGGTGATTACAATTTCTTTGGCAACATCCGGTGGAAAATAATCAAACTCTGCCAGCATTTCCTCTGTATTGCGATAATACAGTGGCGCTTGCTGATCTGCATCTTCGAATTTTTTGCCTGCCATCATGATGGCACGATACACGCTGTCATCTTTGTTTAAAAAATGTACATCACCGGTAGCTACCACCGGTTTTCCCAGTTCTTTCCCCAAAGCATAAATATCTAAATTTATCTGTTTTAGCTGTTCTTCCGCTACATAAATTTCTTTACGCAGCATAAATTCATTATTTTTGTGTGGCTGTACTTCTAAAAAATCATAGAATGAAGCAATTTCTACTAATTTATCATGATCATGCGGGTCTTTGATATACGCCTGAATCAATTCTCCTGCTTCACACGCACTGCCAATCACCAAATTTTCTCGCACCGCAGCCAAAAGACGTTTCGGTATGCGAGGGCGACGATAAAAATAATTTAAATTTGACTCTGTTACCAACTGATATAATGCTTTACAACCGGCCTGATTTTTGGCCAAAATCAAGCAGTGATAGGTTTTTTGTTCTTTCTTTTCCATCACAGGCAATTCATCGTCGAAGATATAGCCTTCCACACCATAAATGATTTTTACGCCGTAGTCTTTCCCCGCATGATGTGCTTCCGGAAATGCATGTACAGCCCCATGGTCCGTAATGGCTACAGCCTCATGGCCCATATCTGCCGCTAATCGCACAATATCTGCCACATCACCCAAAGCGTCATTGGCACTCATATTGGTGTGCAAATGCAATTCTACACGCTTATCCGGTGCATTGTCAGAACGTTTCTTCAGCTTGGCCATATTCAAATCATAGGCCATCATACCCAACTCATTGGCATAACGGTCGTATTGAATACTGCCTTTTACTTTCAATGCTTTTACACTCTTCAGTTTGCCTTTTAACTCTTTAATTTCATCGGCAGGTTTGATGACCTTGCACATAATAGAATCTTGATCATCTGTCAATTTGAATGTAAGCAATTGCTTTCCATTTTTCAGTTCCTTTACATCAGTACCGAAAATACGACCTTCAATAACCGCAAATTTTTCTTCATCAGTAAAGGATGCAATCGGCCGTACTTCCTCTCGCTCTTTGATGAGTTTCCCAAGTACCACCAGCTCGTCTTCCGGCTTCTTGGTTTCAGCTGCTACCGGTTTCTGTTCCGCTGCCGATTTGGACGGTGCGGCAAATACCGGCTGTTCAGCACGTGGTTTTAATTCCGGCTTTTCTATGGCTTCATCGTAAGCAAGTGCTATTTGATAACGATGTCCGGTAATTTCGTCCAGCAAAATACTAGCCTGCAATGTAAACTGCAGATTCTGTAGAAATTTTACACCAATTTCCTGCCCGATATAAATCGTAATCTGCTCTTCATCCTGTTTCCAATAGCTATTGTACAGCCATCCTCCAATAGAAGGATGCTGTTCATTCAGCATAGCCGTAAACAACGAAAAATGATTCGTAAGAAATACATCGATTCCCATCGATACTTTTGGCTGTACAATCAATCGCACTTTACTGGCTTTGGCCATATTGTGCTTGAAAAACTGCAAACACTGCAGATACATTGCATCATCCGGCAACGTTTCGCACGCAAGAAAAATCTCACAGGTCTTCGACTGCTGTGAGATTGTAATCTTACGGATACTGGCTGTTTCCAGAAACGTCATGACTTCCTGATTCGGTTTTTCATTGAGACAACTGTAATCCAGTTCCATAGGTCCTCCTAATAAAGTGGAAGATTATTCGATACATTTTAAATCGATGCTATCATCATCGTTATGTTCTACGCACAATACGACTTCTTCCATGTCACCTTTGTGACGTTTTTTCTCTGCTTTTGCTTTTGCTTTGCGCATAGTTTTTTCTTCAAACTTGGCAAATACAGATAAAATCAAGAATAAAAAGAATGTGGTAGAGATTGCGGAAAAGTACATCCCTGCACCAATGGCCAACCCGATGGCCGCCACTACCCAAAGTGAAGCCGCTGTGGTAAGCCCACGCACTTTCCCTTTATCCTGCATAATGGCACCGGCACCTAAAAAACCAATACCACTTACCACCTGTGCCGCAATACGACCCGGGTCAGCATTGTTTACAATCCCATTTGGCATAGTCGAAATCATCATCGGCATGGAAATGGATACGATCATAAACATGCAGGACCCTACGGTCACCAAGATATGGGTACGGAACCCGGCAGAACGATTTTTGCGTTCTCGTTCTGCCCCAATAATCCCGCCTAACAGCATCGCCAATAAAATACGAAACATAAATATCAGCTCATACTGAAATATTTCACCATAATTAAACGTAAAAAGCATCTACATCACGCCTTTTCTCGATTAAGAGAAGATATAAGCAACGGTTTTTTCTACTACTTCACTTAATGCTACTACTTCATTTTCTGCTTCTGTACGCAGTTTGTATTCTACGGTACCTTCTTCTGCGGATTTTTTACCCACAGTAATTCTTACAGGATAACCAATCAGGTCAGCGTCTTTGAATTTCACGCCAGGACGTTCGTTGCGATCATCCAGCATTACTTCTACGCCGCGTTTCTGCAAATCAGCATACAGCTGTTCTGCAATTGCCATCTGAGTTTCGTCTTTCGCGGAGATTGGTACCACTACTACATGATATGGCGCAATAGATTTTGGCCAAATGATACCGTTTTCATCATTATACTGTTCTACAGCAGCAGCCATAGTACGGCTTACACCAATCCCATAGCAGCCCATGTGCATTACCTGTTCTTTACCGTTTTCGTCCAGATATTTTGCACCCAGTGCTTCACTGTATTTGGTACCCAGTTTGAATACCTGACCTACTTCAATCCCACGTGCAGAATCAGTTTTCTGACCGCATTTTGGACATGGGTCTTCTTCGGTCATCATACGCAAGTCATAATACCCTTCTACTTGGAAATCACGGCCAGGATTTACATTGATAAAGTGGTATGCTTCTTCGTTGGCACCACATACCAGGTTGGTCATCTGTTCTACTTCCAGGTCAGCATAAATTTTTACATTTGCTAAGCCTACAGGGCCCAGAGAACCAAAACCGCCGTTTACTACTTTTGCCACTGCATCTTCTTCAGCCATTTCCAATGCTAAACAAGGATGTACGCGCTGTACTTTTACGTCATTTACTTCACGGTCGCCTCTTACCAGTACGCAAATCAATTCTTCGTCTGCCTGGAAGAATAATGTTTTGATAGTTTTGGTAGCAGATACATTTAAGAATGCAGACACTGCTTCAATGGTTTTAGCGTCCGGTGTATATACTTTTTCCATAGCCAGTTCTGCTTCGTTGCCGGATTTTGGCTGAGGAGCAGGGCATGGAGCAATTTCAATGTTTGCTGCATAGCCGCAATCACAGAATACAACAGTGTTTTCACCGATTTCAGCCAATGCGGTAAATTCGTGTGTCTGGCTATCACCGATTGCACCGCCGTCTGCTTCGATTGGACGGAATTTCAGACCGCAGCGGTTAAATACGTTGGTATATGCCTGATACATATCCCAGTATGCTTTGTCCAGACCTTCAGGGTCACGGTCAAAAGAGTATAAGTCTTTCATGATAAACTCACGGCTGCGGATTAAACCAAAGCGTGGACGTTTTTCATCACGATATTTGTTCTGAATCTGATATAAACGCAATGGCAGCTGACGATAAGAGGTTACTTCACTGTGTACCAGGTCAGTAATCAATTCTTCGTGTGTTGGCCCTAAGCAGAACTGACGGTCATGACGGTCTGTTACTTTAAACATTTCAGGACCATATGCATGCCATCTGCCTGTCTGCAGCCATAAATCTGCGGACTGTACGATTGGCATCAGCAGTTCCTGACCGCCAAATGCATCCATTTCTTCACGTACGATGGTTTCAATTTTGCTCAGTACGCGTTTGCCCAATGGCAGATAATGATATAACCCTGCTGCACTTTTACGGATAAAACCTGCACGCAGCAATAACTGTGCGCTAACGGTATCCGCATCTGCCGGATTGTCACGTAATGTTGGAATTAAAGCGTTGCTCATTCTCATAATATTCTTACTCTCCCTAATATGTTATTGTTTCTTTATCATATGTGATAACTTTATTACAATCCATTTATTATAACGCTCTTATAACAGCTTGTCCAGTTCTTCCTGAAAAGCAGCTAAAAGTTGTGCTTCCGGTACCTTCTTAATAATTTCCCCTTTGCGGAAAATCAGCCCTTCGCCTTTGCCTCCGGCAATGCCCAAATCAGCTTCTCTGGCTTCGCCCGGACCATTTACCACACAACCCATTACGGCAAGTTTCAGTGGCTTGTCCACTTTACTCACCATTTGATCTACTGCATCTACCAGCTGTTCCAAAGCAATCTGCGTACGGCCACAGGTAGGACAGGAGATAATCTCAACTCCTTTTGGATACAAATCCAAAGAACGCAAAATCTGTTTTGCCACCGGAATTTCCTGCAGCGGATTGCCGGTAAGGGATACGCGAATGGTATCACCAATGCCTTCTGCCAAAAGTGTACCAATACCGATTGCAGATTTTACGATGCCATGTTTGGCATTGCCCGCCTCGGTCACACCTAAATGCAGCGGATACTCTACTTTTTCAGCCATCAGACGATATGCATCCAGCATCAACGGCACATCGGACGCCTTCAAGGAAATTTTAATCTGATCAAAATTCAAATCTTCCAAAATACGCACATGGCGCATGGCACTTTCCACCATTGCCTCTGCAGTCGGATGCTGATATTTGGCCAATAATTCCTTTTCCAAAGAACCGGCATTCACTCCGATACGAATTGGCACCTGCATAGCTTTGGCCTGACTTACCACTTCTCGCACTTTTTCTTCGCTGCCGATGTTGCCCGGATTGATACGCAAAGACGATATGCCATTGTCCATGGCCATCAATGCCAAACGATGATTAAAATGAATATCGGCAATAACCGGCACCGGGCTTTCTGCACAGATTTGTTTCAATGCATTGGCCGCTTCTTCATCCGGTACGGCAACACGCACCATTTGACACCCTGCATCGGCCAGTTGTCGAATCTGCACCAAAGTAGCCTGCGCATCTCGTGTGTCGGTATTGGTCATAGACTGAATGCTGACCGGATAAGCAGAACCAATGCCTACATCGCCAATGGTAAAGCTTTTGGTTTCTCTTCGTTTTCCGCTATACTGCAATACAATCACCTTCTCTATGGTTTGTTTCTTAGCCAAACAAATTCATTACATCTTTGAATGTGACAAATATAATCAATGTCATCAAAAATGCAAAACCAATCATATTTAAAAAGCCTTCTTTTTCAGGTGCAATCGGTTTTCCACGCAGCCCTTCATACAAGAGCAATAACACCTTGCTGCCATCCAAAGCAGGAATCGGCAGCATATTGATAATCCCTAAATTGATAGACAACAGTGCCGCCAAATTAAATACATAAATCCAGCCCTGTTCGGTAGATTGGTCAATAATCCGGATAATGCCTACCGGCCCTGTAAGGCCTTCTTCTTCATCCATAATATCCACTTTGCCGGTGAATAAATCGCCCAGTACATCTACCATCATGACTGATGTTTCCCAAGTAGCTTGTGCACCTAAAGTAATACCGCGAATCGGCCCTACCGCTTTGCGTTCAGCTGTAAGCGCATAAATACCCAGCATTACTTTCTGTTCGGTTTCATTCCATTCCGGCTGCATTGTTAAAGGAATGGTTTCCATTACACCGTCTGTATTCTCACGTTCTACAATTACCTGCATAGGCTGTTCCACAGGAGCCTGCACAATCACTGCAGTCAGTTCTGCCCAGGTATCTACCGCTATACCATCAACTTCTACAATGGTATCACCCGGTAAGAGCCCCGCTGTATGTGCCGGTCCGTTTTCAACAACTGCAGAAATGGTAGTACCCGGATTGGCAATCGGAACGGCTTCCCCGGCAATCATAAACATCAATGCAAAAATAATGATTGCACTCAGCATATTCATAAAACTGCCGGCAGACGCAAAAATAATACGCTGCCATACCGGACGATTCTGGTATCTACGCTCGGAAGGCACATCAATCTGCTCTACACCGCTACGTTCTTCCTCTTCTACATCTTCCCCCAATACGCGAACAAAACCACCCAATGGCAAGAGACGCAAGGAATATTTGGTTTCACCAATTTGTTTGGCAAACACCAATGGCCCCATACCAATGCTAAATTCATCCAC
>JAFNVD010000128.1 GCA_017383785.1 Peptococcaceae bacterium
ATTAACAGCAATGGAAAAAGCCAGCCGTGAAATCGATGACAAAGATTTAAAAGAAAGCATGAAAGGCAAAGGCCTGGGCACCCCTGCTACTCGTGCTGCGATTATAGAGAAGCTTATCAATGTAGGGTATGTAGAACGCAGAAAGAAAAATCTACACCCAACACAGCAAGGCACTATGTTTATCTCTCTGGTGCCCGAATCCATTCGCCAAGTAGAAATGACTGCCCAATGGGAATTAGAACTACAGGAAATCTGTGATGGCAAAGGCAATCCGGAGCAGTTTATGCAGGATATTCGCCGTTATGTGACACAAACCGTATCGGAAAATAATACATCTGATACAGTTCAGGCAGTAAGTCGCAAAGGCACGCTGCGCCGTGTTGTTGGGAAATGCCCAAAATGCGGTCAAAATGTCATTGAAAGCGACAAATCCTTTTATTGTGATGGGTTCCGTATGGAGCACAAATGCAATTTTAGTCTGTGGAAAAACAATAAATATTTACAGGCACGCGGTGTGACCTTAACCGCTGAACTGGCGCAAGAGTTATTGGCCAACGGAAAAATGCAAGTCAATAACCTTACCTCTAAAGCCGGGAACAGCTACAATGCCATCTTTTATATGGAGCCTGGGGAACAATATGTAAACTTTCGCATGGAATTTGCTCCCCGACAAAACACACCGCAGGGGAATCCGACAAACCCGTTAAATGCAGGACAAATCCCAAACAATCAGGAGCGTGATAAACGATGAGTAAAGAAAAGAAAGCATCGGTCATTGACAACAGCACAAAAGTTTTATTGCACACCTGCTGTGCCCCATGCTCTATTCATTGTGTCGATGCATTACGCAGCGAAGGCTTGGAACCGGTAAGCTACTGGTTCAACCCTAATATTCACCCTTATACCGAATATCGCAATCGCAAAACCACACTGGAAGACTATGCAAAGTCAATCCAATTGCCATTGATTGTTGACAATACGTATGGATTGCGTGAGTTTTGCAAGAATGTTATTCACGATTTATCGGGGCGTTGTTTTTACTGTTATGATGTACGTTTAGAACAAACTGCTAAATACGCAGCAGAGCATGGTTTTGCATCTTTCACCACCACGCTCTTGGTAAGTCCGTTTCAGAATCATCAGGCTATTATCAATGCTGCAGAAAAAGCAGCCGAAAAATATCATGTTCCGTTTTTGTATCGAGACTTTCGTCCGGGATTTCAGGATGGACAAAGCAAAGCCCGTGAATTGGAACTATACATGCAGAAATACTGTGGTTGTATCTTCAGTGAGGAAGAACGGTACCGCCGCAAGCAGTTAGAAAAAGAACGTTTACAAAAAGAACTAACTTGATTTCATGCCGTCGATGCATATTCCTATGTACGACGGCATATTTTAGTTATAAGTTGTTCCGTATTTTATATTGATTTGCTGTCATGTTTTTTTCATGCTTTTTGTATACAATTGTGTGAACAATGGCACGTAATAAGCTATACTAGCAATAAATTATCTATAGCAACCGGACAATCGTTTTTACTTGAAAAACCTTGTCAAAAGACACATGTCCATGATATAATACAACAGATGAAAAAATTGTGTGGTGTTGTAAGCCTCTTGTGGGAATCGGCTGCATCACCAAAACAGGAGGTCATATTTATGCAAACAATTATGAACATCAACAATGCCATTAACGGTGTTGTATGGGGTCCAATCATGCTGACTCTGCTGATTGGTACCGGTTTACTGCTGTCCGTCCGTATGGGCTTCCCGCAGTTCACCAAATTCGTGTATGTAATGAAAAACACCATCGGTAGTATGTTTAGCTCCAAACAGCGTACCGGCGACGAGGCTGGCGTAAGTCCATTCCAGGCAGTGGCAACCGCCATGGCAGGTACTATCGGTACCGGTAGTATCACAGGGGTAGCTACAGCTATCGTATCCGGTGGTCCGGGGGCAGTTTTCTGGATGTGGATCAGTGCTCTCTTGGGTATGGTAACTAAATACTCCGAAATTCTGCTGTCTTTACACTTCCGTGAAAAGAATGATAAAGGTCAATATGTAGGCGGCCCAATGTACTACATTCAAAATGGTTTGGGCTGGAAATGGCTGGCTATGATTTTTGCTTTCTTCGTAGCAGTTGCTTGTTTAGGTACAGGTAATGCTACACAGGGGAACTCTATTGCGATGGCTTTGGAATCTACCATGGGTATTAATCCAATGATTACCGGCGTTGTAATGACTATCATCGTTGGTGCTGTAATCTTAGGCGGCATTCGTCGTATCGCTGCTGTAAATGAAAAATTAGTGCCTTTCATGGCTGTATTCTATGTAATTGTAGCTGCTGTGGCTTTGATTCTGAACGCTCCAAAAATTCCTGCTGCTCTGGCTCTGATTGTACATGAAGCATTCAACTTCCAGTCTGCTGCCGGTGGTGTTGCAGGTTATGGTATTATGATGGCAATGCGTTATGGTTTTGCCCGTGGTGTATTCTCCAACGAAGCCGGTTTAGGTAGTGCGCCTATCGCTCACGCTTCCTCCAGTGCGAAAAACCCTGTTGACCAGGCTATGTGGGGGATGTTCGAAGTATTTTTCACAACCATTATCATTTGTACTTGTACCGCTCTGGTAATTCTGACATCCGGTGCACTTGAGACCGGTTTATCCGGTTCCGCACTGAGTATCGCTGCGTACAACACCGTTATTCCTGGCATTGGTGGTATCTGTGTAACATTAGGTACTGTACTGTTCGCTACTTCCACCATTTTAGGTTGGGCATACTACGGTGAAAAAG
>JAFNVD010000129.1 GCA_017383785.1 Peptococcaceae bacterium
ACTTGCTTAGGCCAATTTCTGCAGAATTTGCGCCACACTGCTGTTTAATACGTCGAAACATTGCAGATATTCTGCAAGATTGCCGCCGTATGGGTCCGGTACATCCAGGGCATCGGGGCTGCCTTCAGCAAATGCATTGAGTAAATACAGTTTATCTGCATATTGAGGTGCCATACGAGCGATCAGCTCTTTGTGCCCTCGTGTCATAGCAAAAATAAAATCAGCCTGAGATAGCATCTCTTCGGTAATTGGTTTGGCAGTGTGAAGTGATAAGTCGCAGCCGTTTTGTGCTGCGGCCAAAATAGCATTACTTGAAGCAGGAGATGGCCCTGCACAGAGAACGCCTGCGGACATTACGGTAATGCCGTCATATTGCTCCGGACAATCGTCGATTTGTTTACGTGCTGCAGCTTCAGCCATAGCGCTGCGACAGGTATTGCCGGTACAGACAAATAATATATGCATTTATGCGTTCACCGCCTTTATTGTAAATCCTAATACTTCTTCCAGCTGTATAGCGGAAATGGCCCCTGGTCGCAAAATCACAGGGATATCACCACTCACATCTACAATGGTAGATGCCTCGCCGATATTACAGACACTGCCTGTGACAATGGCTGCGATGCGTCCGTCTAAATCGGCAGCTACTTGTGATGCTGTTGTCGGGCTCGGGTTGCCGGATAAATTAGCGCTTGGAGCAGCTACCGGCACATTAGCCAACTGTAATAGCGCAAGAGCTGTGGGGTGGTTGGGCATGCGTACGCCAATGGTGGTTTTCCCACGTGTCACTGTGGTGGATACGGTGCCTTCCAATAGCGGAAATACCAGTGTCAATGGGCCCGGCCAGAATGCATCCATGAGCTTTTGTGCTGTGTCAGATACATGATTGGTAAACTGTTCCAGTTGTGCTTTGTCATGAATTAAAAGAATCAAAGGCTTGTCCGATGGTCTGCCTTTGGCATGGTATATTTTTTGTATTGCCGCTTCATCCTGTGCGTTGGCGCCTAAGCCGTATACGGTGTCGGTAGGAAACGCCACCGGTTCTCCTATGCGGAGCAAGTGTGCAGCCTGTGCTAAATCTTCTTTTTGAGTGCCGTCCAACAAAACAGTATGCATTTCCTCGCCTCATTCTCTCGAAATTTTCTTAAAGTGTTTTCATAGTTAAAAGTATTATAACATGTTTTCGACAAAATCTGTACAACAAAGTATATTTTTCTACAGGATTCCATACAATATGCCTATGATAAAAAATTATTTCGTTGCCAAAGAATTAGCGGTACAAGCCATAGATACAGTAAAAAATATCGAATTTGATGCAATTTATGCGTATATGTAGAAAAAATTCGATAAAAAGTGGTTATTTCTGTTGCAAATAGCTGTGTGCATTTAGTAACAAGGTGGTTACAAAATGCGAAATTCCCTTTTCAAACTGGCAGAATTATGTTAGAATAAGCACCGTTAAAAGTGTCGAAAGGACACCAATTTTGAAACGGTTTAAGTTCGTTAATTAGCTAAGAAATATAAATGATTCCTTAACAAACTTAGAACTCCAACGAAAAGAAAGGGGCGGCAAGCAGAGAATTCTCTGCGTAACCAATGAACAATCTGACGGCAAAGTTCAAAGAATTTAAGAGTTTTATCGAAGAAAAAGGCAATAAAAAATACATGATTGGTGCGGTAGCAGCAACAGCTGTTGTGGCAGTACTCAGTGTATTTACTTTAAACACCTCCTACTCTCTGGAAATCGACGGAAATGTAGTGGGGCAGGTAGCATCCAAATCTGTTGTGACAGAGGCGATGAATGAAGCACAGGAAGCGGCGGAAGCAGCTTATGGGCTGGATGTAGTAGCTGTATACAACACCGTAGAAGTAAAAGCTGTGCACAACATCGCTAAAGATACTCTGACAGAAGAGGAAGTAGCTGCAGTAATCAATGAGCAGGTAGATTGGGTGGCGGCAGGTGCTACATTAAATGTAAACAATGGTGAGTACAAATTCACTGTAGCTACCGTAGAAGATGGCCAAGCTGTTTTGGACATGCTGAAAGAAGGCGCTTTGGCGAACCAAGGCGATGCAACCATCAAATCTGTTGAATTTTTAGAAGATGTAACATTAGAATCCGGCAATGTAAAAATTGGCGATGTGCAGACACCTGCAGAAATCGTTGCAACAGTACAGGCCGGGAAAGAAGCAATTAAAACACACACCGTGGCGAAAGGTGAATCTTTCTGGACTGTAGCGAAAAATCATGGTGTGACTGTGAGCGAATTACAGAAGCTCAATCCGGATGTAAATCCAGACCGTTTGAAAATTGGACAGGTTTTAAACTTAACCTGGTTAGAACCACTGATTAATGTAGTGGTAGTAAAAGAAGTAACTGTAGAAGAATCTATCGCATATGCGACAGAATACAAAGAAACTGCAAATTTATACAGAGGCGAAACACAGGTAGTGAAAAAAGGTACCAACGGTAAAAAAATGGTGACCTATGAAGTAAAAGAAACCAGTGGTGCTGTGGTAGAAAAAACCACACTGAATGAAATTGTGATTTCTGAACCTGTTTCTGCAGTAGTAAACAAAGGTACCAAAGCGGTAGCATTATCCTCTCGTTCCGGTGACGGTATTCTGAACTGGCCAATGAGTGGTAAAATCACATCTCCTTACGGCACAAGAAGCAGTGGGTTCCATAGTGGTATTGATATCGGTGGTAAAATCGGCAGAGGTGTTTATTCTGCAGCCGGCGGCAAAGTTGTACTGGCAAGCTGGTATTATGCATATGGCAACTGCATTTTGATTGACCATGGCAATGGTATGAAAACAAGATATGCACACTTATCTGCATATAAAGTAAAAGTTGGCGATACTGTAGAACGTGGTCAGCTGATTGGTTTGTGCGGTAACACCGGCAGAAGCACCGGTCCGCATCTGCACTTTGAAGTTATCGTCAATGGCAGTACCAAAAACCCAATCAACTATCTGAAATAAAATTGCATACGAAAATTAAATGCGCGGGAATTGCTCCCGCGCATTTTTTGTGATATGATAATGGTATTCTGTAAGACGTTAATATAATAGAATGGATGATGCAATCCGTTTGTGAATAAGGAGGAACTTTACGATGTATGAAGTATTAATTATTGGTGCCGGTCCTGCCGGTATGACTGCGGCAATTTATGCAGCTCGTGCAGGCTACAAAACAGCGCTGATTGAACATGGGATTCCCGGTGGTCAGGCTGCTACCACAGATATGATTGAAAACTATCCGGGTTTTCCGGAAGGGATTTCCGGGCCGGAGTTGATGCTGAAATTCTTTGAACAGACACAGACCTTTGGCGTAGAAGTAATCTACGAACAGGTAATGAGTGCAGAATTAAGCGGCGAAATCAAAAAAGTAACCACAGAAAATCAGACCATCGAAGCAAAAGTAGTAATCATTGCATCCGGTGCAAAACCAAAAACTCTGGGTGTTGCAAATGAAGGCCGTCTGCGCGGCAGAGGTGTATCCTACTGCGCTACTTGTGACGGGTTCTTCTTCAAAGATCAGCCTGTAGCAGTAGTAGGCGGTGGCGATACCGCTGTAGAAGAAGCAATGTATCTGA
>JAFNVD010000130.1 GCA_017383785.1 Peptococcaceae bacterium
ACGTGTGCCGGGGCAGCCAAAAGTAATGGAAGTATTGGATGTGCTGGGCCTTACCAAAGATGGCTTGATGTACAATCCGGAAATCAGTGCCACATTGGTGAAAAAGGAGTGCTGCCGTCGCAGTTATCTGCGTGGTGTGTTCTTGGGTGCCGGGTCTCTGAGTGACCCAATGAACAGTTATCACTTGGAGATTGTGGCCAACAGTGAAGAATATGCCGAATCCTTGGTGAAACTCATTGAAACTTTTGGGTTACATCCGAAAATCAGCAGCAGAAAAAATGTATTGCTGGTGTATTTGAAGGAAAGTGAACAGATTGCCGATTTCTTGAATATCATCGGTGCCCATCAGGCACTGTTGGAATTGGAGAACATCCGTATTCAGAAAGAAATGCGCAATCAGGTCAATCGTTTGGTAAACTGTGAAAGTGCCAATATGAACAAAACCATCGACGCTGCATACAAACAGCGGATGAATATTGAATTGATTCAGAAATATCATGGCTTTGAGCAGCTGAGCGAAGGCTTAAGAGCAGTGGCAGAGGCTAGATTGGAATATCCGGAGGTAAGCCTGAAAGAACTGGGTTCTTTGATGGACCCGCCAATTGGCAAGTCCGGTATCAATCATCGTATGCGTAAGCTGGAAGAATTGGCTGATGAGCTGCGTAGCAAAGGGTATCGTATCGAAGAAGAGTAAGGAGGCGGCTTATGGGAACCTGGAGAAAAGTATGTACCGGTGTATCGGTTATCATTTTGGTGCTGATTTTAGGCCTAAATCTGTTTGGTTCGCCAATCGCTTCTTGGCATCTGGAACAGCAGGTGCGTGAACATTTGATGAGTACCGGGCTGACAGAAGAGGATATTTTTTCTGCCAAAACGGTTTATCAGCGGGACAAGCAAACCAGTTATGTGGTGCAGGTAGTATTTACCGCTGAACCGGAGATTGTGCATTATTATTATAGTAACGTGGACAATCAGATTCAGGAAATGGAATCAGTCGGTCAATGACAGGCAGAAAACGGTGCGTCATATTTATGAGCAAAGGGTGAAACGATAATGGGCAAAAATGTGTATGCGGCTCCACGTAAAGGGCCGGCCGGAAAGTGGGTAGAACAGTCCGGTGAAAAATCCTATGTAAAAAATCAAGAGCAGGAACGGCAGGAACGTATGAAAGCGTTGGCTGCAAAATATAAAAAAAATACAGAAAAAAAGGAGAACGAATAATATGTTAAGCGGCAAAGAAAAAAGATATTTGAGAAGTTTGGCAAACACTATGGAGCCAATCGTACAGGTAGGGAAAGGCAGTGTCAATGAAAGTGTATTGTTTAGCTTGAACGAAGCACTGGAAGCTCGTGAATTGGTAAAAGTAAAAGTACTGAAAAACTGCCTGGATGAAGTAAGTGACGTAGCAGAAGAATTGGCAGCGCAGAGCAATTCCGAACTGGTACAGGTAATCGGCCGCAACGTATTGTTGTATCGTCGTCATCCGAAAAAACCTGTGATTGAACTGCCTAAAAAATAAGATTGTATCAATAATAAGCTTGTACGGGTAACATAAATACACAATAAGGTGTGTGAATTGTATGGGGCGTGAACAATATCAAAGTCTGGTCACCAATGCACAGAAGATTGTAGTAAAAGTGGGGACCAGCACCCTGACACATAAAAACGGAAAACTGAATTTAGAGCAGATTGAACGCCTGGTACGCCAATTGTCTGATTTACGTAATCAAGGCAAAGATGTAGTATTGGTATCCTCCGGTGCTATTGGTGCCGGTATGGGCAAACTCAATCTGGAAGAACGTCCGAAAACCATTCCGGAAAAACAGGCGGTAGCGGCTGTCGGGCAGGGGATTTTGCTGCATATTTACGAGAAAATCTTTGCGGAATACGGACAGGCTACTGCACAGCTGTTGTTGACCAAGGCCGATTTGGAGCATCGTCAACGGTTCCTGAATGCGCGGAATACATTATTAACGTTGTTGAAGTTGGGTGTTATCCCGATTGTCAATGAAAACGATACGGTTGCCTTTGAGGAAATCAAGTTCGGCGACAACGACACATTAGCGGCATTGGTAGGTACATTGATAGACGCTGATTTGGTTATTCTGCTGACCGATATTGACGGCTTTTATGATGGCGACCCGCGGAAGAATCCAAAGGCCAAACGTATTTCTGTAGTGGAAACCATTGACGAAAACGTTGAAGGCTTGGCAGGTAATGTGGGCAGTAAGTTTGGCAGCGGCGGTATGGTGACCAAAATTTCCGCAGCCGGTATTACAGTCAATGCTGGGATTCCTATGATGATTGCCCACGGTGCGGAAGATCGTATTTTGCGTCGTTTGACCGATGGCGAGGATTTGGGTACCTTGTTCTTGCCGGTAGACCATATGAAACCACATCTGCGCAAAAAATGGATTGCATTTGGTGCTCACGGTGATGGCAAGATTATGGTAGATGACGGGGCCCGCGAAGCACTGCTTCATAAAGGCAAGAGCTTGTTGCCTAGCGGCATTGTATCGGTAGAGGGCAACTTTGCGGCAGGTGATGTGGTGAGCATTATCGATACACAAGGCAAAGAATTTGCTCGTGGTATTACCAATTATGGCAATGCAGAACTTGCAAAAATCAAAGGGCAGAAAAGCAAAGATATTTGCCCAATCTTAGGATACAAAGATTTTGACGAAGCAATTCACAGAGATAATTTATCGCTGATTTTATAAAAGGAGGTTGTCACGATGGGAGAGTTACAGCAAAAGGGACAGTTGGCAAAAGAGGCTAGTTATACATTGGCAGTGATGACCACAGAACAGAAAAACAAAGGGCTTTTGGCAATGGCTGATGCACTGGAACAGGCTATGGATGATATTATGGCGGCCAATGCATTGGATATGGAAGCGGCAAAAGCAAACGGCAAACCACAATCTTTTTTGGATCGCTTGCTGTTGAACGAAGGGCGTATCAAAGATATGGCCGATGGCATTCGGGCAGTGGCAGAGCTGCCGGACCCGGTAGGTCATGTAGAAGAAATGTGGCTCAATAAAGACAATTTACAGATTGGCAAAATTGCTGTGCCTTTGGGCGTTATCGGGATGATTTATGAGGCTCGCCCAAATGTAACTGCCGATGCTGCGGCGCTTTGCTTGAAATCCGGTAATGCGGTTATGCTGCGCGGTAGTGGAGATGCTATTGAATCTAATAAAAAAATTGCAGCAGTACTGAGCAGTGCTGCTGAACGTGCGGGGATTCCTCATGGGGCGATTCAGTTGATAGAAGACACCACTCGTGAAACAGCTAACGAAATGATGCGCTTGAATGAATATCTGGATGTATTGATTCCGCGCGGCGGTGCAGGGCTGATTCAGAATGTGGTGAAGAATGCTACTGTACCCGTAATCGAAACCGGTGTAGGCAACTGCCACATTTATGTAGATGAAACAGCCGATTTGCAGATGGCAGTAGATATTATTATGAATGGGAAAGTGCAGCGTCCGGGTGTGTGCAATGCCACAGAATCTTTGCTGGTGCACAAAAATATTGCCGAGAAATTGCTGCCAATGGCTGCGGAACAGTTATTAAACGCAGGAGTAGAACTGCGCGGCTGTGCAGAAACTATGGGTTATGTTGCACAGTGTAAGACTGCTACCAATGAGGATTATGCTACCGAGTTTCACAGTTTGATTCTGTCTGTAAAAGTAGTAGAGTCTATGGATGAAGCCATTTTGCATATTCGTCAGTATGGCACCAAACATTCGGAAGTCATTGTGACCAATGATTATACCAACGCTCGCAAGTTTCAGCAGATGGTAGATGCTGCGGTAGTATATGTCAATGCCTCCAGTCGTTTCAGTGATGGATTCCAGTTTGGCTTTGGGGCGGAAATCGGTATCAGTACCCAGAAACTCCATGCTCGTGGGCCAATGGGCTTGAAGGCGCTGACCAGCTACAAATATATTGTCAACGGTGACGGGCAGGTACGCAAATGAGTACGCAGAGCAGCAAAACAGAAGCAAAAGCCAAACGAAAAATCGGACTTTTCGGCGGTACTTTTGACCCGATTCATTTGGGACATATTCGCATGGCGGAACGCTGCAAAGAACAGCTGGAGTTAGATGAAATTTGGTGGATTCCTGCGTCTGTACCACCGCACAAAACACGGCAGACAACACCGTATGAAAAACGCAGAGCTTGGATTGAGAAAGCTTTGGATGGGAAAGCCGGACATCGTATTTTGGATATCGAGAAAGAGCGAGAAGGCAAATCCTATACCTATCATACTCTACTGGAATTGCATGACCGAGAGCCGGACTGTCAGTTTTATTTTTTGACAGGAGCAGATTCTTTGGATGGGCTGCATACTTGGTATCATTGGGAAGAACTATTGGATTTGTGTACGTTTGTAGTGACCACACGTCCGGGATATGATATGGAGATTTCGGAACAGATTCAATCTGTAGCGGAAAAGAGCAAAGGTGGTATTTTGTGTATTGAAATTGATGCCTTGCAGGTGTCGTCGACCGATGTGCGGAAACTTGTAGCACAGAATCAATCCATAGAAGCACTGATCCCAACAGAGATTATAGATGAGGTAAAGAGGAGCATGGAAATTAAAATAGAAGGCTATAAAGAAATCTTGAAGAATCGTCTTTCTGTAAAACGTTATACCCATTCGGTCAGTGTGGCAAATACAGCGGCACGATTGGCCGGTATGTTCAACGGAGATATTGAACGTGCGTATCTGGCAGGGTTGATGCATGACTATGCCCGTGAACTGACCGAAGAAGAATTGCTGGAATTGACAGCAAAGCACAATCTGTCTACCGATGGCGTAGAGCTAATGCAAACCTCTCTGCTTCATGGGCCGGTAGGGGCTTGGCTGCTAGAAGAAGAAGGTTTGATTACGGACAAACAGGTATTGGATGCCATCCGCTGGCATACTACAGGTCATCCGGATATGGATCAGTTGGCACGTATTATTTATATTTCTGATTATATTGAGCCGGGAAGAAATTTTCCGGGGGTAGATCTTTTACGTCAGATTACCAACAAAGATTTGAATTTAGGCGTGTTAGCCGGGCTTGATCATACATTAGGCTTTTTGGTGCAGCGAAATCATTTCATCCACCCATTATCCATTGCTACACGCAATCGTTTACTGGAAGAACATGTGGTAGAAGATTTAAGTTAGGCATAATACGAATCCGTTCGTATAAAGTAATATAGAACAGAATCATTGGAATATAGGAGGAGATTAATATTATGGAAAACAACAAATTAGTAGAAACAATCGTAAAAGCATTAGATGAGAAAAAAGGTATGGAATTAAAAGTGCTGGATATTCATGCACAGACCGGTATTGCGGATTATTTTATCATTGCAAGCGGTACCAGCAGTCCTCATACCAAAGCACTGTCTGACTTTGTAGAAGAAAAAGTAGAAAAAGAACTGGGCGAAAGCATTCTGCGCCGTGAAGGGTACCAGGGCGGCAGTTGGATTCTCTTAGACTATGGTACAGTAATTGTACAGATTTTCAAACCGGAAGAACGTTCTTACTACAACCTGGAAAAACTGTGGGGCGACAGTCCTGAAGTAGATACCACAGGTATGATTGAGGAATAATATGGCTTACGAAGCTTTAGCATCTATTTATGATATTTTGATGGACGATGTAAATTATGATCAGTGGGCAGAGTATTTGCATCAACAGATGCTAAAAAACAACTGCCCGGGAAACCGCTTGCTGGATCTCGGTTGTGGTACCGGAAATATCACTATTCCTTTGGCGCAAAAAGGGTATGAAATTACTGCAATCGATTTATCCGAAGAAATGCTGGCCCAGGCAGAGGCCAAAACTACTGCGCTAAAGCAAAGCGGAGCACCACTGCAGATTGATTGGCAGACCCAGGATATGACCGCATTGGAATTGTACGATGCAGAAGACAATTTTCTGTTGTTTGATGGAGTAATTGCTACATTCGATGC
>JAFNVD010000131.1 GCA_017383785.1 Peptococcaceae bacterium
GCCAGACCTCTCTGTGCTAATACGTTTGTAATAGCTGCTGTTGTTGTTGTTTTACCATGGTCAACGTGACCGATTGTACCAATGTTTACATGTGGTTTGGTACGTTCAAATTTAGCTTTTGCCATTGTAATCTTCCTCCTAGGGATTAAAATAATATAAAGTTTAAAGTTGAAACGCTCACATACACATTTATTTTATCGTATTCACAAGCACCTGTCAATAGGTATCAGATGCGTTCTCTACAAAGGTTAATAGCCTGACACATGATTCGCATCCATCACCATTTCGTTTAATAAATACAGCCTCCCATTTTCAACAATTAATTTTACGCACACGTCTACAGACAATAAATTCCGCTCCCCATATTTCCCACATAGAACTACATATAGATCCCAACAGTTCTCTTCCAAATCGTGTTCAACATGTACAATTTCATAATTAAATATATTGAAGTCCTCCAAAACGTGATTCCAGCTATAGGCATACACTTCACGAGAAATGTTTTGTTTCATTGTTGATGCGGTTAAATCATATAACAATACTGCATCCTTATTTGCAATAGCAGCTAAATATATAGTAATGAATTGCACTGTATCCTGTAAATCCAACAACCAATCTAGACTACAGCTATTATAATCATAATATTCCTTCTGCCAAACCCGTTGTACATGTA
The DNA here is from genome assembly GCA_017383785.1 of Peptococcaceae bacterium. Taxonomy (GTDB): domain Bacteria; phylum Bacillota; class Peptococcia; order Peptococcales; family Peptococcaceae; genus UBA7185. The sequence continues at coordinate 674 of JAFNVD010000131.1, forward strand.
TTGAGTCATAAATTTGTAACCACTTCACTCGTCTTTGATATTTATAACTTTGCCGCACTGCATCACCTAACAAGATTAACGCCTGTCGATAGGTAATATGCACAGTATCATTTTTGTTTTTGTCCCATAGCTGTACTTCTTCCGCATCCAAATAGCGATGCTCCGTAAGCCCTTTTGTAGAAAAATATAATTGGAACACTTCCGCTGTATTGTGCATATTGTCATAAATCAAAATCTCACAAAAACCGGCCAATCGATTTCCGGACATTGTACAGCGATACTGTCCATTCTGTTTTCGTTGTTGTTTTACAGTTCGTTGTTTTATACACGCTTTTAAATCTACTATTTTGTTCTCATGTACTTGCACCAAAAACGCCTCCTGTCACCTTTATGTTGATCACCTTTTTTGCATCCATTTGCATAGGACACCTGTCTTTATATGGTATACTATTTTTCGCACATTGAAAACCTTAAAATAGAATATTTTGTAGTAATCATGCATTTATTTGTAGTTTTTGTCATTTTTATTTTTTATATGGTATAAAATTTTATGAATACCAGCAGGGAAAACCTTTGCGTTTTTAGAATTAACGATATATCGTAAACTATTTTATCATTCATGAAAGGAGCGTTTTTTTATTTGAAAAAAGCACTATTTCTCAAATTGAAAGAAGCCTTGATTTCTGTATTACCAGTGTCTCTGATTGTACTTCTGCTAAATTTAACACCACTATTAAACTTTACAACACGAGAACTCGTTATTTTTAGTGCTTCTTCTTTGTTTTTGATTCTTGGGATTGGTTTATTCAGTTTGGGTGCTGACGTTGCTATGACTCCAATGGGAGAACATGTTGGGTCAGGATTAACAAAATCGAAGAATTTACTTTTGCTGGTGGCCGTGTGTTTTGTTATGGGTGTACTGATTACTGTAGCAGAGCCCGACTTAACCGTATTAGCGTCTCAAGTAGCTGCCATTATCAACAGTACTGTTTTGATCTTTACAGTCGGGATTGGTGTAGGACTATTTTTAGTGATTGCTATTTTGAAAATCGTATTCAAAAAAAGTTTGGCATCTATTTTGATGTTCTTTTACATGGTAATGTTTGCGTTATCTGCCTTAGTAATTATTAATGGCAATATTGGCTTTTTACCTATGGCCTATGACTCCGGCGGTGTTACTACCGGGCCGATTACTGTACCATTCATTATGGCATTGGGTGTAGGGATTGCTGCTACCATTGGTGGCAGAGATGCAGAAGAAAACTCTTTTGGCCTGGTAGCGCTTTGCTCTATCGGACCAATCTTGGCAGTAATTTTGTTGGGAATCGGCGCAAACGGTACACTAGAATATCAGATTCCTGATTATGCAATTGCGGTGAACTTCACCGAATCCATGCTGCATACACTGGTGCATACCGCCAAAGAAGTATTATTGGCATTGGGGCTAATTGTCCTGTTTTTTGCAATTCTACAAATTGCAGTGCTGAAACTACCTAACAAAAAGCTTTACCAAATGACCATCGGACTTCTCTACACATTCATTGGTTTGGTAATCTTTTTAACTGCTGTTAATGTCGGGTTTATGCCGATTGGCTATAAAATAGGCGTCGCACTTGCACAGGCTAATCCACAATTACTGATTTTGTTCGGTTTTGTGCTGGGTATGGTGGTAGTATTGGCAGAGCCTGCCGTTCATGTCTTGAATCGGCAAGTGGAAGAAGTCACCGCCGGTACTGTAAAAAAATCTTCCATGATGATTGCCTTATCATTAGGGGTAGGCATTTCCATTGGGCTATCTATGCTACGCATTGTATGCGATTTTAATATTCTCTATTATTTGATTCCGGGATATTTTGTTTCTCTCGGCTTATCCTTTTTCGTACCACGATTGTATACCGCTATTGCCTTTGACTCAGGTGGTGTAGCCAGTGGTCCATTAACCTCTACTTTTATTCTTCCGTTTGCCATTGGCGCTTGCTACGTATTGCAAGGAGAAGGAAAAGTTATGGCAGATGCATTTGGGATTGTGGCTATGGTAGCTATGACACCGCTCATTACCATTCAGGCATTAGGGTTCCAAGCAATTGCTAAGAAACGTGTACAACAGCGAATTACTATGCGTCGTATGTTGAATGCGGATGACGAACAAATTATCAATTTTATGTAATAGTTAATCTGATAGGAAAGAGACGGTGATTTGATGCGTACAAAAGCAATTATAAAAAAGCGACCTGCCGCTCCAACTGCTTCTGTCGGCAAAACTTCCGATCCGAAAGCAGTGCAAAAATTAGAACTGCTAATTTTGGTCGTAAACAGGAACAAAACAGAGTTTTATATTGATTTTCTGCATAACTTCGAAATTAATTTGCATACAATAATGCCCGCACATGGTACCGCCAAAACAGAAATGCTGGAATACTTAGGCCTTATGGATGATGACAAAGCAGTAATCTTTAATATTATCCGCGAAGATCAGGTAGCAAACACATTGGCAGCGCTAGACGAAAAATTCCACACCATTCGCAACGGCAAAGGTATTGCTTTTACAGTCCCATTAACAGGAACAATCGGAGTGGCAATTTATCAGTTTTTGAGTAATAACCGCATGACTACAAAGGAGGCAGGGCGATGAGTTTCAAACACGAAGTGATTTTATGTATTGTAAATAACGGTTTTAGTGATGCAGTGATGGATGCAGCACGTGAAGCGGGAGCCCGTGGCGGAACCGTCATTCACGCTAGAGGCACCGCTAACAAAAAAGCCGAAGAGTTTTTCAATATTTCCATTCAGCCGGAAAAAGAAGTTGTGATGATTTTAGTCGATAGCGGTATTCGCGATGCGGTATTGCACGCACTTTACAACGAGGTCGGTTTAAAAGATCCGGCTCAAGGCATTGCCTTCGCTTTACCGGTAAGCAATGTAGTAGGGCTATCCACATACAGTGATAAAACTGAGGAGTAATGCCTAGTTCTTCCGTATTACATTCACAAAAAGGCAACAATGCATTCTGATATCCGCGTTAGGTCCGTCAGAAATATTGTTGCCTTTTTATATTATCGTAAAGCCTGAATGTACAATTTGTCCCCTGTGAAACCAATCAAATCTCCTGCTGCCACAGAGTCGCCCACATTTCTATGACATTCCTGCAGCCCACTATACCATATTAGTCCTTCACCCGTTTGTATTCCCACTTGCCATTGCTGATCTAGCTGTACTGTTTGCACTAGTCCATCCATACAAGCATATACTGCACCATCACCTTTTTCATAGCAAAGCTCTTTGTGATAACGATAATCTTCATAAACCTGATCATATCCTAAACCATAGGAATACACCAACTGCCCGTTAGAAGGTGCTTGATAACCAAGCAAGCATAATGGGTTACAGCTCGCCAAAAGTTTTTTACCCAAATCTGTTGTTGATAGCTCTTGTACAACATCTAGACTCTCCTCTTGTTGTTGATGATTAACTACCGTTTCCGTCGCTCCAATACTTGTCATTACATCATTCTGCCTATCAGTTTCTGCCTGTATTTGTGTAGTTGGCTGCAGCAATCTTGACGGTTTCTCTGTTCGTAGAAATACCGTTGAAGACAGCAGCAATGCAAGAATACAAATCCCTGCTATGTATCTAGCACTATTTTGCTGCATCCACTGCAAATAATCTAAATCATGTATTCGTCGTTCATATTGTTGATGAATGTTCTGTAATAATTTCTGTTTCATATAACTCCCCCCACAGCTTAGTATGTACTGTTTCTACAGGAGTTATTCATATATATTTATTATTTTTTTGTACTACAGCACCTCGATAATAATGCTGCAAAATTTGTTGATAATTATACCCCAGCTGCGC
>JAFNVD010000132.1 GCA_017383785.1 Peptococcaceae bacterium
ATGTTTTAAATGTTTTAAATGTTTTAAATGTTTTAATATGTTTTTATTATGTTTTATTTAACTCTTATCTTTTATATTAAATATATATTATATATGTGCATACGGCTGTTGGGGCATATACAGCAATACATTATCGAACACACAAACAGACAGGTATACAAAAAAGAGGTGCATACCCTAAGGTGCACCTAATCAAAAAGGGCGGATGTTGTCATCCGCCCCTGTGGGTTCATCAATTGTTGTAGAACCTAATTATTCACTAATTATTCAATTGTTGCGATTAATTCGCCGGCTACTACCTGCTGACCTTCTTTTACATTGAATTTCGCCAGTTTGCCTGTTGCGGTTGCCAGTACGTTGGTTTCCATTTTCATCGCTTCCAGTACAGCGATTGGATCGCCTTCTTTTACGTCGTCGCCTTCTTTTACCAGCAGTTTCATCAGGGTACCAGGAATGTTCGCACCTACTTCGTTTGGATTGCCTTCTTCTGCCATAATGGTAGAGGATACAGTTGCTACAGATTTTGCAGCTTTATCCAGGATTTTAACGGTACGTCTGTTACCGTTTACTTCGAAGATCAGCTCGCGGAAGCCTTCCATGTCAGGTTTGCGAATTTCAACCAGTTTGGTTACCAGGATTTTACCTTCTTTTAATGCGATTTCTGCAGTTTCGCCTTCACGAATACCATGGAAGAATACATCACTACCCATATGCAGGAATTCACCGTTATCCAGTTTTGCTTCCAGATAGTTTTCGTATACTTTTGGATACATGCAGTAGCTCATTACCTGTTTCATGTCAGCTTCGATACCGAACTGTTCGTTTAGATGCTGTCTTACTGCTTCGAAATCTTCATCCGGCAGCAGTTCACCAGGACGGCAGGTAATTGGTTCTTTACCTTTCAGCACCAGTTTCTGCAGTTCTTCAGGGAAGCCGCCTTCCGGCTGACCCATCATACCTTCGAAGTATGTTACTACGGAATCCGGGAAGTCCATTTTTGCTGCTTTTTCGTAAATATTTTCAGGTGTCAGGTCGTTCTGAATCATGTAAATGGTCAAGTCACCAACTACTTTGGAGGATGGTGTTACTTTTACGATATCGCCTAACATCATGTTTACATCACGATACATTTTTTTCACGTCGTCAAATCTATGACCTAAGCCAAAGCTTTCTACCTGTGCTTTCAGGTTGGAATACTGACCGCCAGGAATTTCGTATTTGTAGATTTCAGCGTTGGTGGATTTCAGGTCGGATTCGAAACCGCCGTATACAGGACGTACTGCTGCCCAGTAATCGGATACTTTCTGCAGATCGTCTACGGACATACCTGTTTCACGACCGGTGTTTTCCAAAGCCGCAACGATAGAGTTCATTGCAGGCTGGCTGGTTAAGCCTGCCATAGCGTTGATTGCGCAGTCAGCGATATCTACGCCTGCATCGGCAGCAGCCAGTACGGTTGCTACAGCGTTACCGGTAGTGTCATGTGTATGCAGGTGAATTGGAATACCGATTTCCTGTTTCAGTGTGCTGATCAGTTTGGTTGCAGCAGCAGGTTTCAACAGACCGGACATATCTTTGATGCCCAGGATATGAGTACCGGTGCGTTCCAGTTCTTTTGCTTTTCTTACATAGTAATCTAATGTGTATTTATCACGGGTTGGATCCATGATATCCCCTGTGTAGCACAGGCATGCTTCTACTACTTTACCCTGTTTCAGAGTTTCGTCGATGGCTACTTCCATACCTTTCAGCCAGTTCAGGGAGTCGAAGATACGGAATACATCGATACCTGCATCAGCAGATTCTTTTACGAATGCACGGATTACGTTGTCCGGATAGTTTTTGTACCCTACAGCGTTCGCACCGCGCAATAACATCTGGAACATGATGTTTGGAATTTTTGCACGCAGAATGTCCAATCTTTCCCATGGAGATTCTTTCAGGAAGTTGTATGCTACGTCAAATGTAGCACCGCCCCACATTTCCAGAGAGAATGCATCTTTTTCGATTACGGAAGTAGCCTCTGCTACCACGCTCATATCTCTGGTACGTACGCGAGTTGCCATCAGAGACTGATGTGCATCACGGAATGTAGTATCGGTAAGCAGCAGTTTTTTCTGTGCCAGTACCCATTTTACTAAGCCTTCAGGACCTTCTGCGTCCAGAATCTGTTTGGTACCGCTGATATCAGCAGGCACAGCATAGTTTTTTGGTACCTGTGGTACGTCGAAGTTTGGTTTTACACCTTTTGTTTCGTTTACTACTTTTTCACCTAAGAATTTCAGCAGTTTCAGTTCTTTGTCGCCTTTTTTGTTAGCGGTGAACAGTTCCGGTGTTTTCGCGATAAAGTTGGTATCGCAGTTGCCGTTGCGGAAATCTTCGTGGTTCAGTACGTTCATAATGAAACCGATGTTGGTTTTAACACCTTTGATGTTGGTTTCTTTCAGCGCACGCAGTGCTTTGTTGACAGCGCCGTTGAAGGTTCTGTCGTGAGCGATGATTTTAACCAGCAAGCTATCATAATATGGTGTGATTACAGAGCCTGTAAATGCGTTGCCGCCGTCTAGACGAATGCCGTTACCGGAGCTGGAACGATATACATCGATTACCCCTGTGTCAGGAGCAAAGTTGTTTGCAGGGTCTTCTGTAGTGATACGGCACTGGATTGCAAAGCCGTTTGCTTTTACATCGTCCTGAGATTTGATGTTGATTTCATCGGAATCCAGTCTGTAGCCCTGTGCTACCAGAATCTGCGCCTGTACGATATCGATACCGGTAATCATTTCGGATACGGTATGTTCTACCTGAATACGAGGGTTCATTTCGATGAAGTAATGCTGACCGCTGGCATCTACCTGGAATTCTACAG
>JAFNVD010000133.1 GCA_017383785.1 Peptococcaceae bacterium
ACTTTTCCTTGCTTATAATACAATTTATGTTCCAGACTGGCCCAGAAGTCCATAGCGATCGTACGAATCTGTACTTCAATTACCACATGTTCTGTTTTATTGGTTAAGAATACAGGCACTTCTACCAACAAATGCAAACTGCGATAACCGTTATCTTTCGGATATTTGATATAATCTTTTACTTCTATGATTTCCAAATCTGGCTGACGCGCCAGTTTGTCATATAATTCGTACACATCTTCTACAAAAGAACACACTACACGAATACCTCCTAAATCGTATAAATGTTCTCTGGCACTCTGTGCAGATACCGGGTAGCCTTGGCGAATTAATTTTTCCACTGTTTTCTTTGGATTTTTAATACGTGTCTGGATATGCTCAATTGGGTTTGATGCATGGAGAAAATCATATTCTTCATTGAGAATATTCAGCTTTGTTACAATCTCCTCCAATCCAAACTTATGGATGACAAATAAATATCTCCACTCCTGCAGTTCTGCTTCACTTTCTACACCAATCAAATCACGCAAAGAATCTACTTCACTTAAAAAACTGCCATGACTGTTATCAATTACAACGGACATATACGTACTCTCCTTGATTTCAAAACATTGCGCTTAACATCGCTTTTCGTTTAATATTGTTCTTATTTTAATATTGTTTTTAGTTTAATATTGTTTTTAGTTTAATATTGTTTTTAGTTTAATATTACTTTTCGTTTTTTGAAACTCATCTCAGTTCATCCAAGCATCTTATATTATATTCCGGACAAATGCAAAAAACCTTGCCTGTTTTCTGTCACTTCCGAAACTTTTATGTTATAATAACGCTAATAATATTATAACATCTTATTTTGCATTATTCTAGAGGGAGGTATCTGAATTATGTCTTTAGACGGTATTGCCATTCATGCACTGGCCGATGAACTGGCCGCGTCACTTATCGGCGCCCGTATCGATAAAATCCAACAGCCGGATAGCAGCACCATTTTATTGTCTTTGCGTCAACCGGGCCAAACAGATAAACTGTTGTTGTCTTGCAATGCACAAACGGCTCGTATTTGTGTTACTACTACAGTCAAGTCCAATCAAAATCAGCCACCAATGTTTTGCATGGTTATGCGCAAACATATTGAGGGCAGCAAAATTATAGAGATTCGTCAAGCAGGCTGGGAACGTATGGTGGAAATCGTATGTGAAGGCTATGATGAAATGGGGGAAAAAGCAACTCGTGTACTCATTGGCGAATTTATGGGCAAACACAGTAATTTAATCCTGATTAATCCACAAAACAATATTATTTTGGACAGTGCACGCCGTTTAGGTACTGACACCAGCTCTTACCGCCAGGTACTGCCGGGGCTTACCTATATTGTGCCTCCTCCACAAGATAAAGTATCGCTGATGGACTTAACCGAGGAGCAAATGGTTGGCTTTTTTGTAGAAGCACCTGCCAATATGAGCCTGAAAAAAATTCTGCTGAACAATATCGCCGGGTTTGGCCCGCAGACAGCAGCCGAAATCATCCATCGCAGCGGTATCAATCCTGATGAACGGGTAGATTTCCTTGGAGAATATGATTATTCTCGCATCTGGCAGCAGATTTTGTGGCTCCGAGATATCATTGAACGCAAAGCATACGAGCCTACCATTGTGTCTGATGGCAGAAAAACCATTGCATTTGCACCGTTCCGGTTAGAGCAGTTTTCCCAATATGAACAGCGCACCTTAGAATCCATGAGTGTACTAATGGAGCAGTTTATCGGCCGCAAAGAAAAAGAAAATCATTTGACACAACGTGCCGGTGACCTGGAACGCATTATCAACCGGGAAATCGAACGCTGCGAAAAAAAACTGGCACTCCAATTAGATAAGGTACAGGAAGGCGAAGATTCTGAGCATTTCAAAGTATGGGGTGAACTCATCACTGCCAATTTGTATCAAATTAAACAAGGCGATAGCGCTACCGTAATGAATTATTACGATCCGGAGCAGCAGATGATTACCATTCCAATGCAGGCCAACTTAACACCAAACGAAAATGCTCAGAAATATTTCCGCAAATATACCAAAGCCAAAGCCGGTGCACAGCAATCCTTGGTACAAGCAGAGCTGACCCAAGACGAGCTCAATTATCTGGACAGTATCAAAAACAGTCTGCAAAGTGCACAGACACTGGATGACCTGAACGACGTACGTTTGGAATTGGAAAGTGCCGAATACGTCAAAGCCAAACTGACCAAACAGAACCGCAAAAACAAAAAAGAACCGGAGTATAAGCCTCTGATTCTGCATTACGGTGATATTGAAATTTTAATTGGCAAAAACAACGTACAGAACGATTATGTCACCACCAAAATGGCACGCAACAATGACGTGTGGTTCCACGCCAAAGATATTCCGGGGTCTCATGTCATCATTCGCAACCATATGGCACAGCGGGAATTGTCACAAGAAGTACTGGATTTTGCGGCACATCTGGCCGCATATTTCAGTAAGAGCCGTCAATCGGCATTGGTACCGGTAGACTATACCTTAAAACGCCATGTGCATAAACCAAACGGCTCCAAACCGGGCCGCGTGATTTATGAAAACCAGAAAACCATTTACATCACTCCTGACGAAGACGCAATCTTGCAGATTTTAGCCGACGGCGGAGTAAATTTAGA
>JAFNVD010000134.1 GCA_017383785.1 Peptococcaceae bacterium
AACTGCCGGTATCTTCTCGTAAATATCCATATCTGGGTTTTGAAATGGACCGTGAACCGGGGAAAGAAATTCTGACTGTAGAGGGCTTGAGCAAAACCGTTGACGGCGTAAAAGTGCTGAACAATGTATCCTTCCGTGTAGAAAAAGGTGAAAAAGTTGCATTCGTTGGTGACAACGAAATCGCTACCACCACACTGTTCCAGATTCTGATGGGTGAAATGGAACCGGACGAAGGCAGCTACAAATGGGGCGTAAGCACCAGCCAGAGCTACTTCCCACACGACAACAGCGAATTTTTCAACGGCTGTGACCTGTCCATCCTGCGCTGGTTGGAACAGTACACACCAAAAGACCACAGCGAAACTTATCTGCGCGGCTTCTTAGGCAGAATGCTGTTCTCCGGTGATGATGTACTGAAACCGGTAAATGTATTGTCCGGGGGCGAAAAAGTACGCTGCATGCTGAGTAAAATGATGATGCACGGTGCAAACGTACTGGTCATTGACCAGCCAACCAACCACTTAGACCTGGAAAGCATCACCGCAGTCAACAACGGCTTAATTGAATACAAAGGCGTATTGCTGTTTGCATCCCATGACCATCAGTTCGTGGATACCATTGCAAACCGCATTATTGAGATCCAGCCGGAAGGTGTACTGAGCAAATTAGGCACCTACGACGAATTCTTAGAATGGAAATATGCAAGATAAGTATATGCAGGGCATCGACAAGGTGCCCTGTTTTTTGTTGTACAAACGTTAATCAGCTATTGACAATCAGAGAGGTATTCCCTATAATATCGATATAAGATAAGTTGAATTTATTTAAATTATTATGCAGATTGTGATTAAAGGTATAAATAAATGGGTAAGTACAATATAATAAGTTATCAATGCAGAAGGCGTCATTGGTAACACCCGAAAAACAATTAAAAGAGAAGGGAGGTACAGTATAATCGGGTTTTAGGGATTATATTATATATAATAACAAACAAATAAATGCAAAAAGAAAAGGTATAAAGTGTAAGGAGGGTTTTGTATGTCTCAAACTGAAAACAAAAATATTACACCACAAGACGATTGCGTCGTAGCCGATAAGTTTAGCTGGTCCGACCTGTATAAGAAAGAAGACTGGTGGGCAATATGGCTTGGATTTACTATTATTTTTGCAGGGATTATCTCTGTTACTACAGAAGCGTTTACATTTAAAGCAGTTAAATTCTCCACTTGGGGCAATGGCACAAGTATTCTGTCTGTTATGTCGGGCGAATATTTTATGCAATTGGCGTTCTCATTTGCAGTATTATTAGTATTGTTCTGTATTGGTGCATTCTTCATGGGGCACGATGTGAAGAAATTCGCCATTGCATTTACCGGCTTATTTGCACTTGCTTGGGTAGCATACGTGTTATCTGCACAGGCAACCATGAAAAATTATCTGGAATATGCATTCTGGGCATTGGCAGTTGGTTTGTTGGTAAGTAATACAATCGGTACACCGGAATGGATTAAACCGGCATTGATCAGTGAATACTACGTTAAAACCGGTTTGGTAGTAATGGGTGCGGAAGTATTGTTCTCCAATATTACAAACTTCGGTATTTACGGTCTGGCAATTGCTTGGTTCGTAACACCGGTTGTTATCATTTTCATGTGGCTGTTCGGTACAAAATTCTTGAAAATGGTATCAAAACCAATGGTTATCGTTATTGCAACAGCAACATCGGTATGTGGTGTATCTGCGGCAATCGCAGCGGCAGCGGCAGCCGGTGCAAAACGTAACGACTTGACTTTTGCAATCGGGTTATCTTTGATGTTTACCGTATTGATGATGGTATTTATGCCAATCGGTATCAAAGCAGTTGGCATGGATCCACTGGTAGGCGGCGCTTGGATCGGCGGTACTGTTGACTCTACAGGTGCTGTAGTACTGGCAGGGGAAGCACTTGGCGAAGTAGGCGGTCAGGTAGCGGCTCTGGTTAAAATGATTCAGAACATTCTGATTGGCTTTATCGCACTGGCAATCTCTATCTTCTTCGCAATGAACGTAGAAAACGAAGATGGCTGCCGTGAAAAAGTTGGCGTAGGCGAAATTTGGCATAGATTCCCTAAATTTATCCTGGGCTTCTTTGCAGCGTCCGTATTGTTCTCCTTCGTTATCATGCCAACATTTGGCGAAACAACATACAGTGCTATCCTGAAAACATTCAGCAACTTTAAAGGCTGGTGCTTCTGCTTGACCTTTACTGCAATCGGTCTGGAATCCAACTTTAAAGAAATGGCATCTTACATGCAGGGTGGTAAACCAATGACTCTGTACGTTGTAGGTCAGACATTTAACTTAGTATTGACACTGTTAGTAGCTTGGATTATGCTGAGCGGTATCTTCTTCCCAATCCCAGAAATCTTTACCGTATAAGAATTTTGGTATAGGAATGTAAAATGAACTATTCAGAACAGGAAGTGACAAAAGATGAGAGAAGAAACAAGACAGAAAATCGTTACAATCATGAATCGTTGTGCTATCGTGATTTGTGCTGTATCTTTGGTGATTGCAATCTATTTGGCATCACAGAATGCCGGATTGATTGACGGCACCTTTGGTCCGGGATCGTATTATTATTCCGATATTCCGGGCTGGGAAAAAATATTCCTCAGTGAAAAAACATTACATTTAGGTTTTGACAATCCGGTAGCTGCGTATGGTTTCTTTATCATCTGGGGCTTGGTGAGCTTCAAAGCTTTACTGTGGCTGGATAAAAAGTTTAAATAATCGACAAACACAATAGAACGGTTGACAAATCAAACATATCGGGCTGTGAACTGTGTTCACAGCCCTTTTATGATACTCAGAATAAACAGACGAGGTGAATGATATGACAGCGTTTTTACAGGATGAAGCAGCAGTCTTTTTTATCATGATGGGCATTGTACTATGGAGTTTGTTATGCGTTATGGCAGCATTGCGAAACAATGGGAAAGCCCTTGAGAAACAATTACTGATGTTGGCATGTCAGTTCTTTTTGGTAGTGGCGGCATTGTTCCAATGTGCAGTGGCGGAAACCGTGATTGCACAGGTTATGGGGTTTGTGGTATTTGGGCTGGCAGTAGCTTCTATTTTTTTTCGCAGAGAAAATTTCCAAGGCTCTCGGTATTGCATTGCACTCGGTGCTGTGCTGGCAGCAGTGTCTATGCTGCTGTTCTAAAGACGTACTGCAGGCAACCTGCAGTGCATGTACATAACAGAAGAAAAACGGTTTGAGGTGGCGGTGAATATGACAATTCATATATGGGGGTTCGTGGCAATCTTATTGGTGATGGGCGTAATGGCGGCGGCAGCGGCGGTTGTCTTTGGGAAAAAATATAAACAAATCGGCATACGGAAGAACAAATTAATCTGCGTTTGCTTTACAGTCATGAGCTGCGTATGTGTTGTGACAGCAATCCAGCTGATGCTGATGTTCCGCAATATATTGTTTGCAGCCTAAGATGCGAAAGAGGTGAGCAGCGTGTGGGAGAAAATACGCAAAGAAAGAGCCGAAAAAAAACTGGAAAAACTGCGGCTGGATGTAGAAAAATATGAGAAGCAGTTTCAGCAAGATTCCAGCTGCCGAAACTTGCGCAATTACAATCAGGCATTGGCTGCATTAACCTACTATGAAAAGAAGCAGTAGTCACATGAAACATAAATAACCGTAAAGGTCGGAGCCCTTTACCCGCAGTCCCGCGTATGACGGAACATCGACGCAGCATGTCCAAGCCGTGAAAGACGAAGTCTTGTAACGGTGGACAGGCAAGAAAGATGTCTGGCTATAGCTGGACTAGGGTAAATGTTCTTCGACCTTTTTGCTGTTTTATGGATTATAGCCAATGAATCATTGAGGCTGCCGTGCCCTACTTTTTATTTCTCCATGTTTATGTTATAATCAAACAAAACTACACAAAAGGAAGTGTATGCGTATGCTGCCAAAACCAATCTGGCTGGAAGGCCAGCAGGTCTTTATGATTGACCAGACCAAGCTGCCGGTAGAGCTTGACGTAATAGAAATTCGTACAGAAGAACAAATGTGGGATGCTATCAAGCGCCTTGTGGTGCGCGGTGCACCGGCTATTGGCCTGGCAGGTGCCTTTGGTGTGTATCTGGGTGCTGCCCGCAAATTGGAGCAGGGCATCTTAACCAGAGACAACTTTATCGCAGAGGTGCATCGTACCGGTGCATATTTGGACAC
>JAFNVD010000135.1 GCA_017383785.1 Peptococcaceae bacterium
ATAGAGTGGGTAGCTTCAAACTGCCCTTTGTCTACAGAGATGATACCGCCACGTACGATTTCCGCCATATATGCACCGGTGTTGATAGAGATGATGAACATCCCTGCAGTTACCGGATCCAAACGTAAGCCAAATGCCCAGGCAGCGCCATAGAAGATAACGGTAGCCTGTACCATCATAGGGGTACTACGGAATACTTCGATATATGCGGATAACAGAAAACTAAATACTTTATACAGTACTTTTTTGAGTGTAGAGTCATCCTCACGGATTGGCAATGTTTTATACACACCAATCAACAACCCGATCAGAAACCCAACACCGGTACCTACAATAGCCAACAGGATGGTAACACCGGTACCTTTGGCCAGTAAGCCGCCGTAATTGTTCAAAATCATTATTACGGTATTAAAGAAATTTGCAAGAGCCTCAAACAAGATAACTCCTCCTTTAGAAATACTACTGCTGTTCTACTGCGTTTTTACTTACGTATTTCACAACAACAGGTTTGTTTTTGTAAGCTGCTTTCATACCAATCAGTACCAGCACCAGTACTACCATCATGATAGGTACTACAATCCAGTGCTGTACAATACCCAGTGCTGTAAAGCCGATTAAGGAGAATGCAGCTGTAAACAGTGCATATGGCAGCTGGGTCATAACGTGGGTCATAAAGTCAACCTGTGCAGCGGTAGAGGACATGATTGCTGTTTCCGAGATTGGAGAGCAATGGTCACCTGTTACAGCCCCTGCCAGTGTAGCAGACAGACAGATGATGCACAGTTCAGTTACTTCGTAACCAAAGATTGCAAAGGTAATTGGAATCAGAATACCGAATGTACCCCAGGAAGTACCTGTTGCAAAGGATACGAATGCACCTAACAGATACAGGATTGGTGGCAACAGCCACATTGGGAAGTCACTGCCTGCGAAGGAGTTGTGTACAAATACAGCAGCGCCTAAGCTTTCACGGCAAATGCCTTCGATACCCCAGGATAATGTCAGGATAAACAGTGCAGGAGTCATTGCTACAGCACCGTCAGGAATACACTGCACAAACTGTTTCATGTTGATGATTTTGCGCAGGAAATAGTAGATAATAGTAAATGCTAATGCGATTAAACCGCCGATTGGCAGACCCATATAAGCATCGCATGCGCTGAATGCTTCGATAAAGCCTACGCCTTCACCGGCAAAGAAGCCACCGGTGTAGATCAGACCGAAGATGCAGCCACCAATCAGTACGATTACAGGCAGCAGCATGTCCAGCGCTTTGCCCAGTGGGTTGCTGTTGTCAGCAGTGGAAATATTGGCGTACATGTTGCCGGTACCACCGTAAATATCGCCTTTTTCTTCTGCCAGATATTCATAGCCTCTCATTGGACCGAAGTCAAAACGAATGATTGCTAATGTAAACAGCATAGTCAGTGTGAGCAGCGCATACATATTGAACGGAATTGCCTGTAAAAACAGTGCATAGCCGTCAGCCTGTACTTCAGGTGGCACATAGGATGCTACCGCTGCAGCCCAGCTGGAAATCGGTGCGATGATACAAATTGGAGCTGCGGTACAGTCTACGTTGTATGCCAAACGAGCACGGCTTACTTTGTGTTTGTCTGTAATCGGACGCATAACGTTTGCTGTGGTCAGAGAGTTAAAATAGTCATCGATACAGAAGAACAGACCCAAGAGAGTAGTGAAAATCAAAGAGCTTTTCTTTGTTTTGATACGCTGTGCAGCCCATTCCCCGAATGCTTTGGAACAGCCGGAGGCATGCATTAAGGATACGATAATCCCCAGGCAGATTAAGAATACGATAATACCGCCGTTATCGCCCAGTCTGGAGCTGATAATGGAAATGGTGTGTTCTACCATACCTACCGGGTTGAAATTGGAGTACATCAGCGCCCCAACTAAAATACCAATAAATAAAGAAGAATATACTTCTTTTGTGAGCAGTGCTAAAATGATTGCAACGATTGGCGGAAATAACGCCCATGCGGTGCCGAAAAATGGTGTAATGTCCATGATTTATTCCTTTATAATATGAATTTTAATAAGTTTTCATAAGTGCAAACAAAAACCACGGATAAGCTGAGGCATATCCGTGGCATAACTGTACAAGAAAGATTGTATGCCGATAGCGCTCCACATAAGTGACAGTACGATACATATTTTGCATCGTCCCAGCAATAAGCTTTGGGCTGCTTATCACTTCGGCGAATGCCCCTTTCTCATACGGCAGGCTCCCAACCTATATACCGTGTGGTACTTTTGACCTTCGCACCTCTATCAATCATTATTTCTGTATGTTGTTTGAATTATTCAGCAGCAGGCTGCTGTGCGATAGCGTCTGCCATCAGGCTGTCACGTTCTTCCTGGGAGATACCAGCCAGAACTTTGTTTACTTCTGCAGTCAGAGCAGAGTCTTTTTTGATACCCATAGCGATTGCAGCATCGTTGATTTCATACTGGAAACCATCTTCTACAGCAAAGCCAACATATGCGAATGCACTGTTTGCAGCAGCTGCGGAGATACCTTCAGGACGTTCGGATACATAACCGTCAATGATGCCGGATTCCAGCGCTACACGCATGGATGGGAAGTCTGTCATAGCGGTTACATGGTTAACGCCTTCGATCTGATCGATTACAGTGTCATGGAAGGTGTTCAGCTGAGCTGTCAGAGCAGCACCTGCAAAGTCTTTGATAGAAGTAGCGTTTGCATAAGGACCATCAGCTTTTACTACGATTACCAGGTCGGATACATAGTAGTTGTCTGTAAAGTCAATTACTTCTTTACGTTCTGCAGTTGGGGACATACCGGCGATGATACCATCGATAACGCCGGACTGTACAGCCGGTACCAGACCGTCCCATTCAGTTTTTACGATAACCAGTTCTTTGCCCAGACCGTCAGCTACTTTTTTAGCGATCTGTACGTCATAACCATTTGCATAGCCGCCGCCTTCGATTGCTACAGCGTTGTTAGAATCATCCTGCTGTGTCCAGTTGAATGGAGCGTAGCCGCATTCCATACCGATACGCAGTGTATTGTTTTCTTCCTGTTTGTCTTTACCGCCGCCGCAGCCAGCCAGTAAGCCCATAGCCATGAAGCCAACCAGAGCGGTTGCAATTACTTTTTTCATTTTCATGAGATAAAGTCCTCCTAATATAAATTTTCAATATTCAAAAGATAGCATAAAAACAATATTTCTGCAAGTGAATTTGCTTATTTTACTCATAAGTATACAATATTCACACGATAAACATGAAGGTATCTATGACGTTTATAGAAATTATGTTCGATTTTTCATGTGTTTTCTCTTTTATTCTGCGAAATATATGGTATAATGAAAGACAGAGAATTTGTGCAAACGTATGCAGAAAGGAGTCATCGGTTATGGTGATATTGGGTATTGACCCCGGCACTGCCACTACAGGCTTTGGGATTATCCGTGTGGTGGGCAATTCATTTAAAACTGTAGATTATGGTGTCATTACCACACCACCGGGCATTCCTATGGAGCAGCGTTTGGTCATGATTTATGAGCAGATGAATAAGATTATCGATACCTGGAAACCGGATCAGGTGGCTATAGAGGAATTGTACTTTAATCAAAACGTCACTACCGGTATCACAGTAGGGCAGGCGCGAGGTGTGCTGCTATTAAGCTGTGCACAGAAGGGGTTGCCTGTGTTTGAATATACACCTTTGCAAGTAAAACAGGCTATCGTAGGTAATGGCAGAGCAGAGAAAAAACAAGTACAGTTTATGGTGAAAACCTTCTTGGGCCTTAGGGAAATTCCAAAGCCTGACGATGCGGCGGACGGGCTGGCCATTGCCATTTGTCATGCCCATCATGACCAAACCAAAACAAGAAGAAACAATGAACGCTATCGTTAACAAAAATGGATAACGAGGAGATAAAGCTATGATTAGTTATTTAAAAGGCACAGTGTTACACAAAACAGCGGCTAGTGTCATGGTGCTGTGCGGTGATGTAGGGTATGAGGTACAGCTTCCTGCCACCAGATTGCTAAAATATAGTGCACAGCAGCAGTGCGAATTTTATATTTATTATCATCAGAGAGAAGATGCGGTACAGCTCTTTGGTCTGGAAAGTTGGGCGGAACGTGAATTTTTTATGACTCTGTTAAATGTGTCCGGCATCGGGCCGAAAAGTGCACTGGCTATGATTGGGCAGAGTACGTTAAGTGGGCTGTATCAGGCAATTAGCAATGAAAATGTAGAGTTTCTTACCAAAGTGCCGGGTATTGGCAAGAAGACAGCCCAGCGTTTGGTACTGGAGCTAAAGGATAAATTGCCGTCTTCTGCATTAGAAGAATTTGCAGCGGCAGGCATTGAGCTGCCGGAAGTAACTGTGGCACCGGTAATGGCCAAAGATGATATTACAGAAGTATTGCTAAGTTTAGGCTATCATGAGAGTGAAATTCGCAAAGTTTATCCGGAACTGAAGAAAATGGCAGGGCAGGATGAACAGGTGATTATAAAGAAAGCGCTGCAGCTGTTGGCGCGAATTTAGGAGGCAGCTATGGATTTTGCCGAAGAACGATTGATTACACCACATGCCATGTATGAGGACAACTCCGATGGCAATAAAGTGCGTCCGAAACGACTGGATGATTATATCGGGCAGCAGAAAGTAAAAGACAATTTAACAGTATATGTAGAAGCAGCCAAAGCCCGTGGTGAAGCATTGGACCATGTACTGCTGTATGGGCCTCCTGGGCTTGGGAAAACCACTTTGGCAGGGATTATCGCCAATGAACTCAATGTGCAGATTAAAATTACATCGGGGCCTGCTATTGAACGTGCCGGTGATTTGGCGGCCATTCTCACAAATTTGGAACCTCATGATGTACTCTTTATCGATGAAATTCATCGCATCAACCGTGCTGTAGAGGAAGTGCTGTATCCGGCCATTGAAGACTTTGCGCTGGATATTATGATTGGCAAAGGGCCAAGCGCTCGTTCTTTGCGTATCGATTTGCCGCCGTTTACACTGATTGGGGCTACCACCCGCGCCGGTATGCTAACCGGGCCGCTCCGTGACCGTTTTGGTGTCATTGAGAGATTGGAGTTTTATACCGATAGCGAATTGCAGCATATTGTGACACGTAGTGCCGATATTTTAGGTGTACCGATTGCAGAAGAAGGGGCATTGGAGATTGCCCGTCGTTCCCGTGGGACACCGCGTATTGCCAATCGGTTGCTGCGCCGTGTGCGTGACTTTGCTCAAGTAAAAGGTGACGGTATGATTACCAAAGAAATTGCCAACTTGGCACTGAATCAGCTGGAAATTGACGCAGAAGGTTTGGACAAAGTGGACCATCGTGTGCTGGATGCCATCATTCACAGCTTTAACGGCGGTCCTGTAGGGTTGGAAACACTGGCTGCTACGATTAATGAAGATAGCGGCACCATTGAAGACATGTGTGAACCGTTTTTATTGCAGAAAGGCTTCCTAAGCCGTACACCGCGTGGTCGTGTAGCTACCCAGAGAGCTTACGAGCATTTAGGAGTACCGATGCAGCAAAAACGCACTCATACAGCAGATACCCTGTGGGAGGATGAGGTATGAACGGAACAGAATTAGGCAAACTCTTAATTATGCTTGGTCTTGGCGCCATTTTGATTGGAT
>JAFNVD010000136.1 GCA_017383785.1 Peptococcaceae bacterium
GTCTGGTAGATAATGGAGTATATAACATACAAGCAAAAGCCATTTTCTAACCAAAAGAAAATGGCTTTATTGTTTTATATGGTTTTTATATGCGCAGTTCAAGGAGGAACATAATATGCGAGTAGAAAATTGTAAATTAGGGACACAATGTATTCAAGGCGGTTGGGACCCTAAAAAAGGGGAAGCTCGTGTACTGCCTATTTATCAGAGCACTACATTTTTATATGAAACCAGTGAACAGATGGGACGCCTGTTTGACTTAGAAGATGAAGGATTTTTCTATACTCGTTTGCAGAATCCTACTTCTGATGCGGTAGCAGCAAAAATTGCTGCGTTGGAAGGTGGCGTTGGTGCTATGTTGACAGCATCCGGTCAGGCAGCTAATTTCTACGCTGTATTTAATATTTGCGAAGCAGGGGATCATTTTATTTGCTCTAGTAATGTATATGGCGGTACTTTTAACTTGTTTGGTGTTACTATGAAAAAATTAGGCATCGAATGCACCTTCGTGGATCCGGATGATACTGAAGAAAATCTGGCAAAAGCATTTCGTCCAAATACCAAATGTGTTGTGGCGGAAACCATTGCAAATCCTGCACTGACAATTTTAGATATTGAAAAATTTGCTCGCTTGGCGCATAGTCATGGTGTTCCGCTGATTATTGACAACACTTTTGCGACACCAATCAACTGTCGTCCGTTTGAATGGGGAGCAGATATCGTTACACACTCTACTACAAAATATATGGATGGGCATGCAGTATCAGTAGGTGGCTGCATCGTAGATAGCGGTAACTTTGATTGGGAGCAGTATCATGACAAATTTAAAGGGTTAACCGAACCAGATGATTCTTATCATGGTATTATCTATACACAAAAATTCGGTAAATTGGCGTATATCACAAAAGCTACTTCTCAGCTGATGCGTGATTTAGGCTCCTCCCCTTCTCCACAGAATGCATTTCTGCTGAATTTGGGTTTGGAAACACTGCATTTGCGTGTACCACGTCATTGTGAAAATGCACAGAAAGTAGCAGAATATTTGCAGAATCACGAAAAAGTAGCATGGGTAAGTTATGCGGGACTGCCTGGCGATAAATATCACGAGTTGGCGCAGAAATACATGCCAAACGGTACTTGTGGTGTATTGTGCTTTGGATTGAAAGGCGGCAGAGAGGCTTCTGTATCCTTAATGGATAAACTGAAACTGGCTGCTATCGTAACACATGTAGCTGATGCACGTACCAGTGTATTGCATCCGGCCAGCCATACTCATCGCCAAATGAATGACGAACAGCTGAAAGAAGCCGGCGTAGCGCCTGATTTAATTCGCTTTTCTGTAGGGATCGAAGACGCAGAGGATATTATTGCAGACTTGGAGCAGGCTTTGGCGCAAGTATAAGAAAGATGAAATGAACTGTATCGTAAGGGCTGTTGCACTGTGTGTGACAGCCCTATAAACTAATAAAGGAGAAGGAATATGCCTGTTATTATACCGGCAGCACTGCCTGCCACTGAAACATTAACCAATGAGCAGATTTTCGTAATGCATGAACAACGCGCACAATCTCAGGATATTCGTCCGTTGAAACTAGCTATTGTAAATCTGATGCCAACCAAAATTGTGACAGAAACCCAGTTGTTGCGTTTGATCAGTAATACCGCATTACAGGCGGAAGTAGATTTGATTCGTATGGCCAGTCATGTGAGCAAAAATGTATCCGAAGAACATTTAGCCACATTCTATAAAGATTTTGAGGAGATTAAAAATAATCAGTATGATGGCATGATCGTTACCGGGGCTCCGGTAGAACAGCTGTCATTCCAGGAGGTAAATTACTGGGATGAATTAAAAATGATTTTTGACTTTGCTGATAAAAATGTATTCTCTACATTATTCATCTGCTGGGGGGCACAGGCGGGGTTGTACCATTATTATGATATTCCAAAATATCCGCTGCCGGAGAAATGTTTTGGTGTATTCGAACACGAAGTCTTAACCAAACGCCCGATTGTACGTGGCTTTGACGATATCTTTTATGCACCTCATTCTCGACATACAGAATTTCGTGCCGAAGACGTAGCAAAAGTGGATGATTTAGAAATTATTGCCCAATCTCCGGAGGCCGGTGTATATTTAGTAGCTTCAAAAGACGGTCGCCGTGTATTTGTTTCCGGTCACTGTGAATATGATCCATTAACATTGGATGCGGAATATCGCAGAGACATTAGTCAGGGTAAGCCAATCAATGTACCGAAAAACTATTATCCGAACGATGATCCTTCTAAAGCTCCTGTAGTAAGATGGAGAGGGCATGGCAATCTGTTGTTCTCTAACTGGTTGAACTATTATGTATATCAGGAAACACCGTTCGATTTAGCGAATTTGAAGAAATAAGGAGTTATTTCTATGACGAATGTACAAATTTTTGACGGAGCAATGGGGACCATGCTGCAGCAAAGAGGATTGCTAGCAGGTCAAAGCCCGGAAGAACTAAATATAATCATGCCTGATGTAGTAGAAAGCGTACATTTGGATTATTTACGAGCTGGTGCAGATATTTTAATCACCAATACCTTTGGCGGAAGCAGAATCAAATTACAAGAATACGGACTGGAACAGCAGCTGGCGGAAATTAATCGTCGCGCTATAGAAATTGCTCGCAGTGCCTGTGAAAAGCACGGTCATGGAAAAGTGGCAGCTTCTTTAGGACCTACAGGATTGTTTGTATCACCTGTAGGGGATGTTTTGTTTGAGGAAATGTATGCTATCTATTTAGAACAGGCACAGGCCATTGCACAGGCAAAACCGGACTATTTCCTTTTAGAAACATTTAGCGATTTAGGGGAAATTCGCGCAGCATTATTGGCGTGTTTGGATGCAGGAAACAGAGAGATTCCTGTCATTTGCAGTATGACTTATACCAATGGTCGTACATTAACCGGTGTTCGTCCTTCCGTTTGTGCTGTAACATTAGAGGCAATGGGGGCGTCTGTAATCGGCTGCAATTGCTCCGGCGGCCCTGATGAATTAATGCAAGTGGTGGCGGAGTTGGCAGAATATACTGCATTGCCATTGGTGGTACAGCCCAATGCCGGGCTGCCAACGCTGGTAGAAGGAACCGTTACCTATCCGCTGGATGCACAGAGCTTTGCCGATGCCATGGAGCAGTTTCTTCCGTATCAAGTGGCCTTTATGGGCGGCTGCTGCGGTACTACGCCGGCACATATTCAAGCATTGAAAACAAAAATGACGGATATAACAGTGGCATCACGTCAAGTAGTTTTGCAAGGTTCTTTATCTTGCCGTGATCATGTAGTGACCTTTGGTGGTGACACATTACCGAAAATGATTGGTGAACGCATCAATCCAACGGCGCGTAAAAAATTGGCGCAAGCATTGCGTGACGGTGATTATGATTTGATTGAACAGGATGCAGAGGCACAAGCAGA
>JAFNVD010000137.1 GCA_017383785.1 Peptococcaceae bacterium
CATCAAAGCATATACCACTCGTGTAGGGGAAGGTCCATTCCCAACAGAGCTGTTTGACGAAACAGGTGACACTTTACAGCGTATCGGTCACGAATTCGGCACTGTAACCGGTCGTACCCGTCGCTGCGGCTGGATGGATATCGTAATGGTAAATTACGCAATTCGTCTGAGCGGTATCAATGAATTTGCACTGATGAAACTGGATGTATTGGATACACTGGAAACCGTAAAAATCTGCACACACTATGAGTGCAACGGTGAAAAAGTAATTCATTTCCCAACCAGTCTGAAAAAACTGGCGGAATGCAAACCTGTATACGAAGAACTGCCTGGCTGGCAATGTGACACCACAGGCTGCGCAAGTTTCGATGAACTGCCTGAAAATGCAAAACATTATGTGGAACGCATCGAAGCACTGACAGGTGTACCTGTAAAAATCGTAGCAGTAGGTCCTCGTCGTGACCAGACCATCATTCGTGGCGGCTTATTTGAATAAAAATGATTTCCCTGTACCGAATAAAATCGGTGCAGGGATTTTTTATGGTTGTAAACAGAACCGCTTCTGTTTATAATGGATAATATCAGGGTATAACCATAATACTGATTTTGAACGTTATGTATGTGTTGAATGACAAGGAGGAACAACGATGGAACAAAAATTCTTTATCTGTGAACATTGTGGCAATATTGTAGCTATGGTAAAACCAAGCGGTGTACCGATTGTATGCTGTGGCAAAATCATGAAAGAGCTGATTCCCGGCACTACCGATGCTTCTGTAGAAAAGCATGTACCGGTATACACCGTAAACGACAATCGTGTAGAAGTGGTAGTTGGGGATGTGATTCACCCTATGGCGGAAGAACACTATATTGAATGGATTTCCCTGCAGACCAAACAAGGGAATCAGAGAAAACTGCTGCTGCCGGGCATGGAGCCAAAAGCAACATTCTTAATTGAAACAGACGATGAAGTAGAAGCAGTTTATGCATATTGCAATTTGCACAGCTTGTGGAAAGCATAATTCATATCCATCAGAACAGTAAGGAGGAACATCCCGTGAGCATTTCCAGAAGACGTTTTATTTCCATGTTAGCCGGTACCGGTACTGTAGCAGCTGCGGCGACCTTAACAGGCTGCCGTCCGGTAAGCGACCCATCGGGGGCAGGCTGGCTGCCAAATCAATATCGTGACCAAAGCAATTTTAAACCGCCTGTACGCGGTCGTGTAGCCTTTGCACCGGATGATCCGGCGATTATGCGTGATGATGAAAAATGTATTTTGTGCGGTCAATGTATTGAAGCCTGCGAAAAAGTACAGAGCGTATTCGGCTATTATGAGTTGCCTGTGTTTGATGACTTTATTTGTGTACATTGTGGACAGTGCTCTTTGTGGTGTCCAACCGGTTCTATTCGCGCCCGCAATCAAGTGGATGAAGTATTGGCTGCCATCAACGATCCAAACTATGTGGTAGTAGCACAGCCAAGCCCTGCTACTCGTGTAGGTTTGGGCGAAGAATTTGGCTTGCCGGCAGGTACCTGGGTAGAAGGTCAGTTGGCTACTTCTATGAAAGAAGCCGGGTTCGATTACGCTATGGATATCAACTTCTCCGCTGACCTGACCATTACCGAAGAAGCGGCAGAGCTGGTACAGCGCGTTACCACCGGTGGCGTATTGCCACAGTTTACGTCCTGCTGTCCGGCATGGGTAAAATTTGTAGAGTATTATTATCCGGAATTGATTCCGCATTTGTCCAGCGCCCGTTCGCCAATCGGTATGCACGGTCCGGTTATCAAAACATATTTTGCAGAAAAAGAAGGCATTGATCCGGAAAAACTGTTAACCGTAACATTGACTCCTTGCGTTGCCAAAAAATTCGAAATTGCCAGACCGGAATTTGTAAACGGTGCCGTTGCGAAATATTACAACAACGAAAATATCAAAGACAACGATATCATTCTGTGTGCCCGTGAATATGCAGAATTGTTGCGCAAATTGGATATTGATTTTGCCAACCTGCCGGAAGGTAAATTTGATCCGCTTTGCAGCCAGGGCAGCGGCGGCGGCTTAATTTTCGGCAACACCGGCGGTGTAATGGAAGCTGCGGTACGTACCGCATATTACTATATCACCGGCGAACAGCCACCGGAACATTTACTGCATTTTGAAGATGTACGTGGTTTAAAAGGCATCAAAAAAGCCAGCGTAGATATTCCGGGAGCCGGCACTGTCAAAGTAGCAGTAGCCCATGGGCTGTTAAATGCCCGTAAACTGTGCGAAGAAGTAAAACGAGGCACCTGTGAGTTTCAGTTTATGGAAGTCATGGCTTGTCCGGGCGGATGTATTTCCGGCGGCGGTCAGCCACGTACTGCCGTACCTCCACAAGACTGGGTACGTCAGGCACGTATCGATACCAACTATGCCAAAGACGCTTCCTACAGCCTGCGTAATTGCCATGACAATCCGGAAATTCAGGCATTCTACAATGACTTTGCAGAAAAACCATTGAGCCATGTAGCACATGAATTGTTGCACACACATTATCATTCTCGCGGTGACAAAGTGACACCAAAAGAAGTAGATGCAGAAGGTCAGTACAAAAAATAAATAGGCAAAAACAAAACAGGATCGGCGTATCAACGTCAATCCTGTTTTTTATCGCGATCGATTTATACAAACAACTATATACTAGGCACTTGCCACATCCAGCAATACCATAGTTTTTTCATAAATATCCCGTACTGCACGGCCTGCGGCACAATCACGGTCGATAATGGTTTCTCCATTGTTGATGGCTTTTACCGCCTCCAAATCAAATGGAATTCGCCCTACAAAAGGAATGTCTCTGCGATAGCAAAATTCCTCAATTTTTTCTGTATTTTCGATATTGGTATCATATTTATTGACACACACCGCAGGAATCACATGGAAAATCTCTGCTGTGTGAATAATACGCTCCAAATCGCTAATCCCCGATACCGATGGTTCTGCTACGATAAGCGCCAGCTGCACGCCACTTAATGAAGCAATTACCGGGCAGCCAATCCCCGGGGACCCGTCAATGATTGCCACTTCCGGATCCAGCCCTGCTTCTTTTGCTCCGGAACGCATACGTTTTTTTACCTGTGTGACCAGCATCCCGGAATTACCGCTGCCCATTTTCAGCTGTGCGGTAGAAAAAATATTGTTCGCATTGCGGAACAGTTGCATTTCCCCAGCTTGCAAGTCTTTCATTTCTATTGCACCACGAGGACATACATGGGCACAAACACCACAGCCTTCGCAAGCAAACTGGTTTACCTGTCTCCCGCCATCAACTTTTTCAATGGCCTTAAACTGGCAATGGTAAGCACATCTTCCGCAGCTAATACAGTTGTCCGGATCAATATAGGCTTTCGGCAGTCCGAAATATGCATCTGTTTGCGGTTCGGCACTGCACTGTGTTACCAAATGCAAATTCGGCGCATCTACATCACAATCTGCAAAGGCCTGTGCTTGTGATAATTTTACGAAGGCGCTAGCAACAGTGGTTTTGCCGGTACCGCCTTTCCCACTTAAAATTAGTAACTGTTTCATTGTGCAGCCGCCTCCTTCACTTGTTGTAATATACCGGAAAACAGCTGATGGTACTTGTCATCTACGCGACTTACAATTTCAGAGTTAGAGTTTAGACGCCCCAGCTCTGTATCAAACGGGATACGCCCTAAGATTGGAATACTGTGTTCTACACAAAATTGTTCTGCCGGATTTTCGCCATCTAAGCATTTGTTTAGCACTACACCATAAGGTTTGCCAAACAGCTGCACCAGTTCATATACCATATTCAAGTTGTGTACGCCAAAGATGGTAGGCTCAGCTACCAAAATACAATAATCGGCATCGATAATACTTTCCATGACTACACAAGCACTGCCCGGAGGGCAATCAATCATGACCAGATCCTGCTTTGCCGCTTTGATTTCTTTCAGCATTGTACGAATAATAGGAACACCGGATTCTTCGCCCATATTTAAAATACCGCTGGTAACAGACACATTGCCCGATACACCTTTGGCAATTTTCCCAATAGGGCGTTCGGTTTCAAAAATTGCATGAGCAGGACATACCAGTTCGCAGCCGCCACATGGATGACACACATCAGGAAATACCATGGCTTTGTCGTTGATCACTGCAATGGCATTAAACTTACAAAAATCTGCACATTTTCTGCAGCCAATACAATCATCCGGATCTACTTCCGGAGTTTTTACAACCACTGTTTTTTCTGTCACTTGCTCCGGTTTGAAAAATAAATGACCGTTTGGTTCTTCTACATCACAATCATAATAAGCGGCTTGTTCTGCTACCGCAGCCAGATTCACCGACACCAAAGTTTTGCCTGTACCGCCCTTTCCACTTAATACAGCAAGTTTCATATTAGTGCCCTCCATGCCCGTGAAAGCCCGGGTGAATGTCTGTCACTACGGAAAGTTTGCCATCCAAAAAGGCCTGAATGTTTTCTTCAATCGAAAGACCAACGCTTTCATACAGTTTCACATTGCCTGCCTCCAAAGCTTTTGCTGCATTTTCACCGCAGCGAGGCACCAATACAATTTCTGCTTTGGCATCAATGACTGTTTGCGCTGCTTTGATTCCGGCACCGCCCGGAGCATTCATGGCATCGTTATCAATAAAGTGTCCTTCTTTAGTATCTGTGTCATAAATATAAAACAATGGGGTACGCCCGAAAGATGGGCAAATATCTTTTTCATTTTCTTCAACAGGTACTGCAATTCTCATAATGTTCTCTCCTTTTGTGATAATATAGTTTATTTCTGTGCTGTATTTGACGACTGTGACCCGTTCCAATCACAGCCAAACTTCATATGTTCTTTACGACATCCGCCTTTGTGGCAGCCTGTGCCTGTGCCATCACACAAATGATAATCGCCGCCATCAATCAAAAGCACTTTTCCTTCTACCAACGCTTTTGCAAGTTTGCGTCTTGCTTCCAGATAAATACCCTGTACCGTAGTGCGTGCCACATTCATATGCGCAGCGCAAGCCTCCTGATTCATGCCTTCTAAGTCAATCAAACGAATGGTTTCGTATTCGTCCACTGTCATCTGAATGACTTCCCCCTCATTCCTGCAGCCGCTCAAAGGGCCAAAACGATTGACACTGGGCATGCAGCAAACTTTTCTCCATTTTCGCGGTCTTGACATTGCACACACCTCCTTTTTCGGCATATGTCATTTATTACTTACACTATATACTTATTTATGGCATATGTCAATAACAATTCTGACATATGTCAAAAAAATATCTGTATCGCAGTGTTCTGCAATACAGATAAGAAAGTGTTTCAATTGTTCTATCGAAGCAATCGTTTTACATATTCATTTGCCGGCTGCTGTACAATTTCATCCGGTGTGCCAATTTGCTGCACTTCACCCTGGTTGATAATCAATACACGGTCTGATAAGCGCAGTGCTTCTCGAATATTGTGAGTGACAAACACGATGGTGGTGCCAAGCTGCTTGTGCAACTCTTGTATACTATCCTGCAATACCGTGCGGGTGATTTCGTCTACTGCACCAAAGGGTTCATCCATCAACATAATGGCCGGATTGCTAGCTAAGGCACGAGCAATTCCCACGCGCTGTTGCTGACCGCCGCTGAGGCTTTGCGGGAACCGTGTGAGCAGCTCCACAGGCAAATCCACTAGCTGCATCAATTGCTGCAATCGTTCAGCAGATAGGGTTTCTTTGGACAAACCGGGCACATAGCCAATATTATCCGCCACAGTCAAATGCGGAAACAGCGCCGCCCCTTGAATGACATAGCCAATTTGCCGACGCAAGGCAATCAAATCTACAGTTTTTGTATCCTGGCCCATAACGGTAACTGTACCGGTATCGGGCAAAAGCAATCCATTCATTAGTTTTAACATAGTGGTTTTGCCCCCGCCGGAAGACCCTACTAAGCTAATAAATTCACCGGGCATAATATTCAGGGTTAATGGTTTTAAGGCATAGGTATCCCCGTAGCGTTTCCCAGCTTGTTGAAATTGAATCATGGGTATCATCAATCAATCATTCCTTTTGCTTTTAAAAATTCTGCTGCAATTTCGCTTTCCAGACGATGATTGGTGTTGAGCTCATAGTTCATTTTCGTCATTTCTTCATTGCTGATCAAACCCTCCATCAGCAGCAGTACATCCCGCAATTCCGGATGGGTATCCAGCACCTCATTGCGTACCACAGTGCTGCAGCGATAATCGGTGAACAGTTTCTTGTCATCCGCCAATGTCACCAAGCCAAACTCTGCAATCTGGGAGTCAGTCGTATAAGCATTCAGCACATCACATTTTTTCTCTACCAGAGTCTGATATTTGAGCCCCATATCTACCTCGGCAGTATCTTTAAAGTGCAAATCATAGGTTGCACATACTTTGGCGTAACCATCTTCTCGTTCAAAATAATCAAAGTTTGCACCAAATACCAACTGATCGCTCACAGCCGCTAAGTCAGAGATTTTGCTCAAGCCATACTGCGCTGCTGTTTCTGCACGAACTGCCAAAGTATAAGTGTTTTCAAAACCATACAAACCTACCCAGCTCATGTCAAAGTTTTCGTTGTACTGTTTGTTCAATTCCTTATACATATACTCTGCATCCTGGGTTTCCGGATGTTTCAATACGGTCAGCCAACCGGTACCTGTGTATTCCGGATACAAATCAATCTCACCATTTTCCATAGCAATTTGAATATTGCTGGTGCCACCGGCAATCGGCTCAATGCGTTCCACAGTCAAATCAGTTTTCGCCTCAATTAGCTGTGCCAAAATCTCCTGCAGAATCATCTGTTCCGTCATACTTTTCGCACCGATGCGAACGGTTGCACTTTCTGTTTGTTTGCCACCGCAGCCTGCCAATGCAGCTATTGCAAAACAGCATAATACTAAAATTGCAAGTCCCTTTTTCATATAGTTGTTCATAGAATCGCTCCTTTTTATTTATAATATGGTTTTCTTTTGCGATCCGGTACATTGCCGGTTACACGCATAGTAATTCGTTTTTCCACGATGCCCAGCAGAATGTCACACAATAACGCCACTGCTGCAATCATAAGGCTGCCTAAATAGGTAAGTGCCAACTGATAAGTAGTAATCCCACGGAAAATAGCTACTCCTAAGCCGCCGGCCCCGATAAACGATGCAATCCCGCAGGTGGCAATGACCATCACGACCATATTGCGGATCCCGGCCATAATTACCGGCAGCGCCAACGGCAGTTTTACTTTCCATAGCAGCTGCCAGCGGGTGCTCCCCATACCTAACCCAGCCTCTAAAATAACAGGATCAATATTGGTGAGCCCGGCGTAAGTGTTGCGCACCATGGGTAAAAGCGCATATACAGTAAGGGCTATAATCGCTGTCGTATTGCCAAGCCCTGTAACAGGAAGCAAAATCCCGAATAACGCAATGGACGGTATGGTATAGATAAAGTTGATTGTACCCAGCACCGGAATAGAAAACTTGTCCTGTTCAGCGATCAAAATGCCCAACGCCAGTCCAATGATTAACGCCAGTAAAATTGAAATAGCTGACAATTGCAAATGTTCTAACAAAAGCTCGTGAAAATAGTCTTGTCGTGCAAAGTACACTTGTATAATTTCCTGCAGCAATGTTTCGCCTCCAAATAAAGAAATGCTTAAAGAAATGCTGATTGTTATTTTAACGGAATTTGATGCAATTGTAAAGCGTATAACCCTTGCAACAAACCCCGTTCCGATATACAATAAAAACATATTTGCATATATAGACTAAGCATATATACACGAAATGCAAAAAGTTAAAACATAACGGGGTATATGGTATGAAATCCTACACACCGTTCCTGTGGGAACGTATGCAACAATTACATAATCAAACACCTATGAGCGGTCATACACCGGGGCACAAAAGCGGAGCTTTTCTGCCGGAAGCATTACAGACTGCCTGGGGCAATACCTTTGCAGCCTATGACTTTACCGAGCTGCCGGGGCTTGACAACCTGCACTTCGCAGAAGATTGTATTGCCGATAGCCAACGACAGGCCGCAGAAATTTTCGGCGCCAAGGAATGTTACTATTTGGTGAATGGTACCACAGCAGGGCTACAGGCGGCTATTATGGCTACGTGCAGCAACAAGCAAGTATTTGTACCGCGCCATGTGCATCGGTCGATTTATCATAGTTTGATATTAGCACAGGCAGAGCCCATCTATCTGCCGCTGGTATTGGACGAAGCTACCAGATTGCCACTGGGTATTTCCACCGCGGTGCTGGAGGAATATATCGCTCAATATCCTGACTGCAAAAATCTGATTCTGGTGAACCCTACGTATCAAGGCATCACTGCAAACAATGTGGAATGTGTAGAAATAGCCAAAGCAAATGGTCTCACCGTCATTGTAGACGAAGCCCACGGCTCCCATCTGCACTTTCATGATGCGCTGCCGAAATCGCTTTTGGATGTTGGGGCGGATTTGGTAGTGCAGAGCTGGCACAAAACATTGCCGGTATTGACACAAGGCAGTGCTTTGCTGGTAGGTCATGACTATAGCGGACTATCACCGGAGCCATTTCTGAGTGTACTGCAAACCACATCACCATCCTACTTGATTATGGCCTCTTTAGAGGCAGGAAATATCTATATGGGCACAGACGGACATAAACATATCGATAGCTCGTTAAAAACGATTCTAACGCTTCACAGCCGTATTACTGATGAGCTGTCCACCCTTTCTGTACTGTGGAAAGAAGAATGGCATCAAGACCCATTCAAATTGTATATTACCTCTGCGCATTTAAGCGGGGCAGAAATGGATGAATATTTGCGTGAGCAGTTCGCCATTTACAGCGAGATGCATGACAACAACGGCATCTTGTTCATCCTGCCGATAAAAACCACACCGGAATGGACTAATCAATTATTTATTGCCTTAAAAGCACTGGACCAATATAGCAGCGGCAAGGCGCCGTGCAATCCTATCCCAAGCTTTTACTGCAACACCATACCGGAGCAAGTACTGCCGCTTCGTGATGCCTTTTACGCACCCAAAACAAACATACCATGGCGTGATGCCGCAGGTAAAATAGCAGGACAATTTATATTGCGTTACCCGCCGGGCATCCCAATGGTAGTGCCGGGCGAACGCATCACAGATGAAATCGCACAGCTATGGCTGGCCGCCGGCGGCAACGTCGATGAATATGTGACC